>NZ_JAGUUD010000124.1:0-23066 GCF_020177535.1 Paraburkholderia sp. XV
CCGTCATCAATATCTCGTCCATCGTCGCCATTGCGCCGGAAGCGCTCAATGGCGTTTATGGCGGCAGCAAGGCGTTCGTGCTGGCATTCAGCCAGTCTCTGCATTACGAGCTCGCTAACAAAGGAATTCAGATCCAGGCCGTTCTGCCGGGCGCGACGGCTACCGATTTCTGGCAGACAGGCGGCCTGCCGCTCGAAAACCTGGACAAGTCGATCGTGATGTCCGCTGAAAACATGGTCGATGCCGCGCTGGTTGGGTTTGATCGGGGCGAGCTTGTGACGGTCCCTTCTCTACATGACGTTGCTAAATGGGTCGAATACGAAAGCGCGCGGCGCGCGATGTCTTCCCTGCTGTCGACCAACGTTCCAGCACCACGCTACACAGCCACGCATTGACATCCACATCAGATACATAGTCATCTCAAAGGAGATGTGAGCATGAAACTCTCTGGCAACACGATATTCATTACAGGCGGCACTTCGGGCATCGGCCGTTCGCTTGCAGAAGCTTTTCACAAGCGCGGCAACAAGGTCATCATCGCGGGGCGCCGCAAGGCCTTGCTGGACGAAGTCGCAAAAGCGAATCCGGGCATCGACACGATCGAACTCGACATCGCCGATGGCGCACAGATCCAGCAGGTCGCGCGGCAGCTGATCGCGAAGTACCCGACGCTCAACGTCGTCATCAACAACGCCGGTATCATGCCGTTCGACGATGCGGGCGGCGTCCTCGACGACGCGCAAGCCGTCCACCTGATCAACACGAACCTGCTCGGGCCTGTACGGCTAAGCGCGGCACTCGTCGAGCATCTGAAGCAGCATCCCGAGTCGTACATCATCAACAACAGTTCGGTGCTTGCCTACGTGCCGCTCGCCACCACTGCGCTCTATTCTGCGACGAAGGCCGCGCTGCATTCGTACTCGATGTCGCAGCGTTTCATGCTGCGCGACACCAGCGTTCGCGTGCTCGAAATCACGCCGCCTTGGGTCGATACCGATCTCGTCCACAAGAGCGGCGACCCGCGCGCGATGCCGCTCGACGCGTTCATCGCAGAGACGATGGACAAGCTCGCCACGGCTACGACTGAAGTGGTCGTCAGCGTCGCGCAGCCGCTGCGCGACAACGCGGGCCCCAACGAGCACGCGTTTGTCGACCAGTTCAACCTCTCACTGCGCGACAACCCAATCCCCGTCGCCTGAGGCTCGGGCCGCCCTTCCGGTCCAGTTTGCGCAGAAACGGGGCGATTTCAAAACGTTCGGTTTAGCGGGGATGATCGTCGGCGTGATGGAGAACGCCATTTCGGATCCGCGGACCGACGTCACGAAAGCGGCCAGCTACACGCTGCTCGCGAACGGCTGATCGCCCATGCCACGCACACTGCGTCAAAAGCTCTGCTTGCTGATCTTCGTCGTGGGCGCGCTTCGCCTCGCGGCGGATATCGTCCGGTATGCGCCCGGTGTCGGATCGCCGTGCACCCGAACTCTGAAACCACTCGAATGAACACGCCATTTTCCGCGCCAACCCGACGCGCGCTTCGCACTCTCAGCCTCGCGTACTTCGTTCAGGCGACGGGCGCGCTGTCCGTCGTAGGCAGTCTCGATGCGATTTCGCGTCAATGGGGGCTCGCCGACTCACAAAGTGCCTACCTGATTTCCGTATTCGGCGTGACGTTCGCTTTTGCTGCGCCATTGCTGCAAGTCGGCTTCGGACACTTACGACGGCGCCGCCAGGTATTGCTTGGATTGGGGCTCTTCAGCGCGGCGGCGCTCCTGTTTGCCGCGGCGCCGAACTATCCTGTGCTGCTGGTTTCACGCGTGCTGATGGGGCTTGGCGCGGGTTTCATCGGCCCCGTACTCGGCGCACTCGGATCGAGCCTCGCCGATCGTGAGCATCAGGGCAGCGCAATCGCCGTCGTGCTGCTCGGACTGAGCATCGCGGGCCTTGTCGGCATGCCGCTTTCGGCGTGGATAGCGCATGCGTGTGGGGCGCGAGTTCTGTTTCTGGCCGTGGCAGTGACAGGCGCCGCGACGGCGGCGCTCATCGCATGGGCGGTGCCCGACTCCAGCGAAGGCGAACATGTCAAGCTCTCGACGGTCACCGCGCTTTTGACGCGCACCGACACGCTCAGCGCGTTCCTCGTCGTGTTCTTTATTGCGGCGGGCGTTTACTCGACCTATTCGTTCATCGCGCCCATTATCCGCGACGTCTTTCATGCGGGGCCTGGAACGGTGTCGACATCGCTTGTCGTGCTGGGCGTTGCGGGCGTCGCGGGTAATCTGTTCGTAACGCGCGCGGCACGACGCTATAGTGCGGAAACCATGTTGCTCGCCGGCCTCGCGCTGCTTTCGGCGGACCTCGTCTTTCTATGGCTCGCATCGCCGAGCGTGGGGTGGCTGTTTGTCGCGCTGACCGCGTGGGCGTTCGCGACCGACCTGCTGTGGCCTTCGCAGCAACGACGCATCGTCGAACTCGTGCCGCAATTGCGCGGCGTAGCGCTGGCGCTGACCGCGTCGTTTGTGTTCTGTGGGATTGGTCTTGGTTCAGCCGTCGCGGGCTGGATCTATCCGGCACTCGGATTTGCCGGTGTGATTGGCAGTTCGCTGCTCTTTCTCGCGCTGGCAACTGCCAGCCTCAAAATCTCACGAGCGTCGGGCGCACAGGAGCGCCCGTTCGACAATATCGTCGTCGATCGACGTCGTGCCCGGCATGGTAGAAAAGGGGCACGACTCTGATTTCGCGACGTCGGTGCCGCGCGCTGGTCATGCATCACAGGCGATCCGGTGGACAGTCGCAGCATGGAGATGCTGGCACTCGCTCCAAAGTCGAACAGAATTCAAACGGCGCCGGAATACCTCCGTGTAAATCTGTCTAAGCCACTGCACGTAGACGATCTGGCAAAGGCTGTGCACCTAAGTATCCGACAATTCGGACGCATTTTTCTTTCCGAGACGGGCGAATTTCCGGCCAAAGCACTCGAGCGACTCCGTCTCGAAGCGGCCAGAGACATGATCGAACGTCGCCGTTATTCGCTTGAAACTATCGCGAGCGAAGTCGGAATTCGTGACGGACGCGATATCCGGGAAGTTTTTGTTCGGGCGTTTGGAACGGCCCCGCAATCGTTGAGAAGGGAGGCGCGCAGTCTTCCGGCTGATGAGAATCTGGTCAACGGTTAGCAGGCGCGGCTCTCCGTTGCTGATCGACTCGGACCTTTTCACCCCAATTCACAATGACTGCTCCCGTGCGTCAAGCGGACACAGGAGTGGCACATTGCTTTGCTGCCCCAATGACCGGAAGTGGCCGCATACGGTCCGACGGTGAGCCGACCACAGATGCTGCCGTCGCCCCGACTACATCAGACAGAAGTCGACCCGCAGCGGTCCTCAAACACCTCTTGGAGACAACGTCTGGTCCCGAAGCAATTCGGTCATTGGCCTGCGCAGCCTTTACTGCGGCAAGGCAGGCGGTAGATACAATTTGTCGCTATGGAGCATTCGCGATAAGGTTTGTCTCGGACAGTATGTTATTCGTGTCGAATGTCAGGTCCAGCTCATAGTGTTTCCCAATTTCGACGGCACCAGCGCCATTTGGTGCCGGAACCGGGGCCGCATAGAGTAGTAGCGCCTTAACCTTGTCCCACTTATAGACCAGTACATTCAGCTTCGGAAATGACTGCTCCGGTTCTCCGAGGACCAACAAAACGTCTTCCATGGTTGTAACCCCAACAACAAGCTTTGCTTGGGTTTGCTCCGAAATATTTTTACGCGAACCGACGTAATAGTAGTCCACAGGAAAAATGATACAGCCCGCGCACAGCGGAACAGTTATCAGGGAAATCAATATGAGACGACCGGCAAACGAGGACATATCTTGACCAAAGTTATCACTTTCACAATTACCTAACGCGTACAAGAGAGTGTTTCACCAAGATATCCTTCTCGTCGAATACAAGAACCAGGCTGTATAGCGTGACACCTGGTTCGGCGCTCCAGTTGTATTCGGTGCCTGCTGCATGCGGATGCAATAAAAGATAGCCGCCATCTTTCGGGCTTCCGATCCGATAGGTCAGGATTCTGTCACGATCAAACGTGCCTGATGGTTCACCAAGCTTGAACAGAGCGGTCTTCCGCGTCGTCGCGCCGTCTCCCAGGAAGTCAAGCAGGGTCTTGTCGCCCGGCACTGTAGTACACGCCAATATCGCAAATGAGAGCGCGGCTACGAGACTTGATATGAGATGGCGCATTCTTCCTCCCGTAAGCATGTGCAATAGCCAGCAATAGCCAACGGTACCAACAGGCGCAAATCAATCGCTCGGCTTCACCGTTTGGGGACGCACAGCCTATCCGATGCATCAGTGACTCAGATGAAGACTATGAGTGGCCGCTTCGGGTACGTCTGACATTGATCAAGTTATCTTCTGTTTCCTAAGCCAGTCGAGATCACAGATTCCGAAACCGAATGGAATGCGTACTGCATTGCAGATGGAACGGTGCAGGCCTTATTGCATGACCTCGACCAACGCGCGCCTGACCAATCGTCCCGTCGAACTCGCTGGGGGAAATATTCAATCGACACCGATCGGACTGCTTTGCAAGCGTCCTGTTACATCTTGATAGGGATCAAGAGCGGAGGCTCGATCCCATCTAGACTGAAGATACTTGTTGCAGACCGGGGAATGCGGCAAGGAAGTGAAAAACAACCTGGAGAGCAACATGAAGGCAAAGAGCACCATCGTATACGCAGTAGCTGCTGTATTCCTGAGCGCATGTGGGGGCGGCGGCGGCTCATCACCAACTGTCGTGAACGCTGATCCGCAAGGCTTTTGGCAAGGTAATTCGAGCGACGGTCACGCCGTCGCGACATTGGTGTTAGAGACGGGACAATATTTCGCCGTGTACTCGGCGAATAACGTAGTGGATGGCATGATCGAAGGAACGCTCATGGTCAACGGAAACAGCATCTCGGACAAGTCGGCCGTCGATTTTGTAGTTGGGACCGGGGTTTTCCCCGGATCACTCACAGGGACCGTGGCGACGAAGCAATCCCTGTCTGCCACCGTAAGTGAATCAGGTAGGTCCATCAACTTCAGCGGGACTTACAACGCAACCTACGACGCGACGCCCACAATTTCAGAGGCAGTAGGCACCTGGACTGGAACTGCCGCTGGTAACCCCGAGACGACAACCCTCACCATTGCTGCCGACGGCACTTTCAATGGTGCTACGGGGACGTGTGCCTTTAGTGGGTCCGCGAAACCGCGAGCAAGCGGAAAGAATGTGTTCGACGCCAACGTGACCTTCAACTCCGCGTCTTGCCCGGAGGGGGCGGGTACATCAATTGGATTTGAAGTCGTCATTTCAGGAACGCAGATGATCGCTGCGGGGGTCAATTCGGCGAGGAATGAGGGATTCATATTCCTCGGAACCAGGAGCTAACACAGCGGTTTCCCAACTAGGTCGCCGCAGGAAATCAACTGGCAGTTGTTGTTGCTATCAGAGCCACCCAGTGTAGATATGGCTCCTGGGACACCCCCCGGCGACTCCCGTCACGACGCCAGCATCGAAGGCGAGAATGGCGATAAGCGTCGGTTTGGACAACAAACTGCCTCTGCGCCTCCGCAACCGGCGATGATCATATTCTGAGGACAAAGTTGAATTCAAAGATTCTGCGGGCGTCGGGTATCACCGCCGTCGCCCTCCTTGTTGGGTGTGCTGCAACAACACAACCCACTATCGAGGCAGCACACGCCGGCGGTGAGAACTTGAGGACGCGCTTGAACGATGGGGTGGCTGAACCCACGGTGGACTCAAACGGACATCAAGTGCCCGCATCTGTGCGCGCTGGTGTGATCGATGCTTTTGAGCGTCAGGCGGACAAGGATGGATTGAAGATCGTCTCGACCGGCGTTCAGGTCAGGATTACGATTGAGGAATACAGCGCTCGATCCAGTGCCGCGAGGTTCTGGTTTGGGGCGCTGGCTGGCAGTGACCATATCAAAGCGATGGTCGATGTTGGCGACGCTAGCTTCGGGGTGGAAGACACGGCTCGTACGACGATCAACGGAATCGATGTTGTTGCCGAGGACGTCGGAATAGAAGCCGCGAATGGTGTAGCAATGCTTGCTGGGTTGTCGATCGCACATTGAGGGTGTCGAAGGGAACACAAGCGAAAGTGGCCGATGGCCCGACGATAGGGATGGCGAGTGGACGTCCGCTGCCTGCTCAGGATCGGCCATTTGAGCGTCTGCAGGCGCGCGCTAGCGAGTGGCAGGAGTTGGCCGCGTTGAGGCAGTGCCGCCAGCAATTCGCTCGCCGGAAACCGGCCATTGAGCGAGGGTAAACGAGACCTTGGCTGATCAAAACTGGAGTCGACCTCGACCGGCGGCTCTTGGCCGCGAATACTCATCCGACTGCAGCGAAAGCTGACTCATAGGTCGTCCCGACCTGCCGATGATGAATACGTCTACATCCGAAATCACATGAGGTGATGCGTCATCCTCGCCCGACAAATGGCATTTTCGTTGCCATCACGGTGTGAAAAAGCACATTCGCGTCGAGCGGCAAGTTCGCCATATACGCCACCGAACGACCCACTATTTCCGCGTCGATCAGCGGTTCCGCTGACAGTTCCCCATTGGCTTGCGGAACCCCGTGCGCCATAGGCCCTGCAAGGTCGCTGTGCGCGTTGCCCACGTCGATCTGGCCCACGGCGATGTCGTACGCACGGCCATCGAGCGCGGCGCAGCGCGTCAGGCCCGTCACGGCGTGCTTCGTGGCCGTGTAGGCGATCGAATTCGGTCGCGGCACCCAGGCTGACAGTGACCCGTTATTAATGACTCGGCCGCCACGCGGGGTTTGCGTCGACATGATCCTGAACGCCCTCTGCAAGCAGAAAAACATGCCGTTGAGGTTGACGTCGACGGTGCCGCGCCATTGTTCGGGCGTCCACGTTTCAAACGAACCGGGCGGATTGCCAATGCCCGCATTGTTGAACAGCAGATCGATCCGCCCGAAATGCGCAACGACGGCGTCAAACGATGAGGTAACGGCAAGCGGATCGGATACATCGCAAGACACCGCGAATGCGCGCTCTTCGAACGCGGCGTCATTGGCGATCTCCCGCAACGGCTCGATACGTCTGCCGAGCAGCGCAACCGCCCATCCGTTCCTCAGCAGTTCGAGCGCCGCCGCCTTGCCGATGCCCGACCCCGCGCCTGTCACGATAGCCACGCGCGGCAACTGAATCCCGTTTGCCTGAGTCATGGTCGCCCCGTCAGTGGTTGTCGCGCGATTCGCCGCGCAACTCGATGATCTTGAGATACATGGTCGCCGGTTCGAGACACGCGCCGTTGCCCTGCTGACCTACCATGCTTCGATACATGTCCTCCCAGGGGGTCTGATTGTGCAGCAACGGCGCAGACCACGCGGCCCGGCGCGCAGCAAGCTCGTCATCGGAGACCAGCAGGTCGACGCGTCGCCTCTTCAGATCGATGCGCAGCCGGTCGCCCGTTTTCAGCAGCGCCAGCCCGCCGCCTAACACCGCTTCCGGCGATACGTTCAGAATGGACGGACTGCCCGAAGTGCCGCTCTGGCGCCCATCGCCCATCGTCGGCAACGTGTCGATGCCGCGACGGATCAATGCTGCGGGCGGCTGCATGTTGACCACTTCGGCACCGCCCGGATAACCGACGGGTCCGCAGTTCCGCATGACGAGCATCGAGTTTTCGTCGATTGCAAGTGCGGGATCGTCGATCCGTGCGTGATAGTCCTCCGGGCCTTCGAAGACCACAGCCGTGACTTCGAATGCATCCGGATCGTCGGGATTCGACAGGAAGCGCCCTCTAAACCGTGCGTCGATGACGCTGACTTTCATCACAGCGTTGTCGAACAGGTTCCCGCCGAGCACGATATGGCCGCCTGCGGGCTTCAGCGGCGCATCGAATGCCCGGATCACTTCGCGGTCCGGCGCAGCGACCTGCGCCAGATTTTCCGCCAGCACACGCCCGGTGACGGTCATCTCGCCGCCGTGCAACCGGCCCGCAGCAAGCAATTCCCTCATCACGCCCGGCACACCACCGGCACGATGAAAGGCTTCGCCGAGGAAACGCCCCGCCGGCTGGCAATCGACAAGCAAAGGAATGTCGGCACCGACGCGCTGCCAGTCATCGAGCGAATGCGCCACGCCAATGTGTCGAGCGATCGCGATCATGTGGATTGGGCAATTCGACGAAGCGCCGATCGCGGCTGCGACGGCCACTGCGTTTTCGAAGGCCTTGCACGTCATGATGTCCGACGGCCTGAGGTTTTCGCCGATCATCTGCACGATCCGCTTGCCCGTCTCGTACGCAAACCAGCCGCGCTCGCGATACGGCGCAGGCACCGATGCGCAACCGGGCAACGACATGCCGAGTGCTTCGGCGAGCGAATTCATCGAAAGCGCCGTGCCCATCGAATTGCAGTGTCCCGCCGACGGTGCCGACGCCGCGACCTTTTCCATGAACGCCGCGTAATCGAGTTCGTCTCTCGCGAGTTCCTTGCGCGCCTCCCACACGACGGTGCCGGAGCCCGCCAGTTTCCCCTGATACCAGCCGTCGAGCATCGGACCACCCGACAGCACGATCGCCGGAATGTTGACGGTCGCAGCGGCCATCAGGCAAGCGGGCGTGGTCTTATCGCAACCTGTCGTGAGCACAACGCCGTCTAGCGGATAGCCGTGCAGTACTTCGACCAGCCCGAGATAGGCCAGATTGCGATCGAGTGCCGCTGTCGGCCGCTTGCCCGTTTCCTGGATCGGATGAACAGGAAACTCGAGCGGAATACCGCCCGCGTCGCGGATGCCGTCGCGCACGCGTTTTGCCAGCTCGATATGGTGTCGATTGCACGGCGCGAGATCGGAGCCTGTCTGCGCGATTCCGACGATCGGCTTACCCGACTGCAACTCTTCGCGCGTAATGCCGAAGTTCATGTAGCGCTCGAGATACAGCGCAGTCATGCCGGGATTCGATGGGTTGTCGAACCAACGGCGGCTGCGCAGCGGCCTCGGCGCGCGAGCTGACTGATCAGATGTCAACGCTTTCTCCTCAGGCTGCCTATCAGGCGCGAAGCAGCGCTTCATATCGGTCGATGAACGACGTCACCGCTTCTTCGAGACGTTGCAGATCGGCTTCGTCGTGTGCCAGTGTCAGCACGATGAAGCCGCGGCGCGCGACGTAACATCCATGTTCAGTCATGTGAAAGAAGAACAGGTCTTTGAGCGGCGTTTCGGCCTCGCTGAGATCGTCGACGGAATGGATCGGCTGAGTGCCCGCATGCAGATTCATCAGCGATCCGATGCCTGTGAACTGCATCGCGACATGGCGTTCGCGGCACAGCCCGTTGATTCGCGCCCGCAGCCGCTCGCCTTTTTCGTTGAGCGCAGCGGCAGCGCCTGGCGTATAGAGGCGAGAAAGGCCCGCGTATCCGGCTGCCATCGACAACACGTTGTTGTTGAACGTACCCGCGTGCGGCGTCGCGCCGGGCAAGCGCGGATCGAACTGCGCCATCACATCCTTGCGGCCGCCAAATGCGCCAAACGACATGCCGCCGCCAATGTACTTGCCGAACGTCGTGAGGTCGGGACGGATGCCGAGCAACGCCTGCCGTCCACCACCCGACAGGCGCGATGTCACGACTTCGTCGAAAATCAGCAACGCATCGTGTCGTTGCGTCAGCGCTCGCAATCCCTTCAGGAATTCAGGTTCGCCGACGATGCATCCACCTGCAACCTGCATCGGCTCCACGATAACGGCGGCGATCTCGTCCCCGTGCGTAGCGAAGACGGCTTCGACGGCGCTCAGATCGTTGTACGGCACGACGACGAAATCGTGCGGCACGTTCACCGCGCTATTGCCGCTACCGAAAGTCAGAACACCGCCGTGATAGCCGCCCTTAAGGGCAATGACTTTCTTGCGCCCCGTGAAGATGAGCGACGCCGCAATGGCCATCAGGTTCGACTCCGTACCTGAGTTTGTAAATCGCAGTGATTCGACGGAATCGAAACGCTCTTGCAACAGACGCGCAAGCGGCACTTCCAGCGTATTGTGGCCCGTCAGATTGAGACCGTTATCGAGTGCCTCGACAACGGCTGCGCGAATCACGGGGTGACTATGGCCATACATCGCCGTCGTGTACTCGGCGAGGAAGTCAGTATAGGCGTGACCGTCTACGTCCCACAAGCGCTTGCCCTCGCCGCGCGCGATCGTCAATGGGAACGGCGAATAAAACAGCACGGAACGGGTATTGCCGCCCGGCATGACGGATAAGGCTTCAAGATGCGCCGCTTCACTTTTGGGGTTCGACTTTGCGAACGCGCCCGAGGCGAGTGAAGCCGCGCGCCTGAGTTCCGCCATATCCGGCTGCGATGGCAATACGTTGGTTATCGACATATGCATTCCTGATTCATTCGGGATCTGTTGCTGAATATGGGTTCTGCGAGATCGGTCATTCGACGGGCACGATCGATCCGCCCGCGGACCGATATACCGTCATCGGTGCCTTGATCCATTCGCCGCGCTGATCGAAGCGTACTTGCCCGAACAGGGTGTTAAAGGTCGTCTGATGAAGCGTCTTGTCGAGTGCTTCTGGCGATAGCGATTGCGCCTTCGCAATTGCCTCGCCCATCATCAAGGTGGCGGCGTAGAAAGACGGTGCCTTCTGATCGGGATCGACACCATATGCTGCCTTGAAGCGGGCCTCGAAGCGTTTGCCATCGGGTAACGCTGCAAGCGGCACACCGCCTTGTGGACAGTACATCTTCTTGTCGAGCGCACCGTCGGCAAGCTTCGGAAATTCGCCGACGCACAGTCCATCGCCACCCATCAATACCGCGTTGATTCCAAGGTCGCGCATCTGTCTGGCCAGATAGGCGGCCTGCCCGTAATAACCGCCGTAGAAAATGGCTTGCGGTTTCTCCAGTTTCACCTTCGACAGCACCGCCTTGAAATCAACGGTGTGATCTGTAGCGTACTCGCGCGCAATAATTTCGATTCCCTGCTTCTTCGCCGTATTGGAAAACACATCCGCTACACCCGCGCCATATGCCGTGCGATCGTCTATCACCGCGACGCGCTTCAGATGCAGCGTATTCGCGGCAAAGTCAGCCATTTTTCCGCCAAGTACATTGTCGTCAGTGGTCAGACGGAATACGTACGGGTAGCCGGGAACCGTCAATGCGGGGTTCGATGCCGCGGGCGTGATCATGATCACCTTCGCATCGTTGTAGATCTTCGACGCGGGTATCGTCACGCCAGAATTCCAGTGCCCGATTACTGCGAGCACACCGTTGTCTACGAGTTTCTGCGCAACAGTCACTCCGGCCTTCGGATCGGATTGATCGTCCACGGAAATCAATTCAAACTTGAGCGGTTGGCCATTCAGCGTCATATGCTTTGCATTGAGATCATCGACAGCGAGTCTCGCGCCGCGCTCGTTGTCTTTGCCGCTCGCCGCCTGCGAACCCGTCAGTGGACCTGCGACACCAATCTTCACTACCGTGTCGGCATGAACCGCCGCGGATGCCAACGCAACGCTCAGGCCTGCCACAAGCATCTTCATTGCAGGAATACGCATGATCATGCTCCCGTCATTCGTTGATGAGATGTTCCAGCACGCTGCGCACAGGTTCGAGCGTCGCGAACTCATAATCCGGGCGCGCCTGGAAATCACCCAGTTTCTCGGCACCACGATTGATCCACGCCACCTTGATACCGAGCGGCTTGGCACCGTCGATATCGGCCCACGTGCCGATCGAACAATGGAAGATTTCGTCGGCTCGCATGTCGAGCGTGGCAAGCCCAGTTTTGAAGATCGTCTCCGATGGTTTGTACGCGCGGGCCATCTCCGCCGTCGTCACTTTCGGAAAGTACTCAACCAGACGACTTCGACGCCACAGGTCCGTGTCCATGTTGGTAATCGGCATGAGCACGAATCTGTCGCGTGCCCAGTCGAGGAACGCAACGGCGTCGTCAAAAGGCGGAGATGATTCAACCAGATGTGTCAGCAGCAACTCAGTCAACGCCGCCATTTCCTGCCCCCTAGTGCAGCCTTCATGTAGCGCCTCCAGACAATCCTTGAGCGCCTGTTGCGCGACATCGCGATAGCGCCGGTACGCGTTGCTTCTGTATCCCTGCACCGTGCGCCTGTCCCAGTCCGCATAGACATTGGCCGCTGTTTGCGTCGTGAGCGCAAGATGCTGCAATACGCCTTCAATACCGCGAATACCGCCCGTCGTCACATCGACGAGCGTGCCAAAGTAGTCGAACGTTAGTGCTTTGGGTTTCATAGCTCTCTTCCATCGTATAGTAGTGCTAACTTAACAAATATTGACCGGCTTCGAGACTGCCCTTCGACTTCGGCAGCCATGTCGACACGAGCGATGCAGAATCCCTTCTCTTCACGCGCGAGCCATGTCAAAACCATCGCAGATCATCAGCAACGCTCTCGAAGTGAATTTAATGTACGCCGTACAATTAAAATGTGCAAGCGAGCAAATTTGCGGGTTTTCCCCGACGTCTCGCGCGATCGCACCGTTTGCAGTAGAGTGACGCTCGTTCGAATTCAATGGCGAGAACTCACGTTGAGCAGAAAGGAAGAGTCAGCGGCGGCGGCTACCGCGCCCGAGAAGAAGCGACGTGGCCGGGCCCCGAAGGATCAGGGGCTATCGAGAGAACGTATCGTGGACGCTGCCCTCGCATTGATCGATGCCAAAGGCTACGCATCGTTCAGCCTGCGCGACGTTGCGAGAGAGCTGGGTGTCTATCCGACGGCTATCTACTGGCACGTGCCAAGCCGCGACGAGTTACTCGTCGAAGTGATCGCGGCGGCATTGGGTGACCTTGTTCCTCCAACACTGCCGGCCGCGCGCTGGCGCGACTGGTTGAAGGAACTGTTCAATCGTTATCGCGACGCCGTTGCGCGGCATCCAAACATCGCACCGTTACTGGGTTCGCAGATCATTTCGAATGCCAGTATGAATCCCGTGATGGTCGAAGCGGTTCTTCAGACCTTGCTTTCCGCGGGCTTCAGACCCGAAGATCTGATTCACGTGTACAACACGGTGATTACCGCGATGGTCGGCTTCGTGACGCTGGAATTCGCGGGCCACGGTGCCGACGAACGCGACGCATGGGAAGGCAGATTGCGCACGCGATTCGAAGAACTCGACCCCTCTGCCTTTCCCGTTCTGACGTCGAATGTCAAACGACTTTCGAATCAGGCATTCATCGTACGCTGGAAGGGCGGTACCAATTCGTCGCTGAAACAGAGCCACGAGCGGTACATCGATGTCGTACTGGATGGACTCCAGCGGCAACTGCCAGGTCCCGGAGGTTCATGAATAGCACACATGGATTGTTCGGCTGCGCGACATGGCACGAAATGGCTCAAAGAGGACTTCACACGTGCAACAGGGAAGTTTAAGGGCACGAAGTTCGGGTGCGTGACGGGATTCTTTGTCCTGGGGCGCATCGCGGCCGGCTAGCGGCTTATCGAATGCAGGGGCGAGCTGGCCAGCTGGCGGCGGGCGGCCGCGCGGCGGCGTGCCAATGTCGCACACACCTTCGTCGTCGGGCTCTCGGACGCACGGGTAATTGATGGCAGTCGCGATGGTAACAGTGCCCGCTTCCCGAATCACACGTGCTCACTGAACTGCGAAGCCATCGAACCGGGTGATCGTGTCTTCATCCATGCCTCACCGACATGGCGGCCGGCTGCGAGCTGTTCATCGACTATGCGCTGGAAATTGAGAGCGAACCCACCGATGAGATCAGGCAACTGTACGCACGCCGCTGGAACTCACCCGGGCGCCGGCGATCCATGCTCGGCGCCTCAGATGGTTGACGTCGATCAACCGAACGACTGTTGCCGGGGGCGCCGGACGCCCCTTCGCGACCCGTTGCTGCCGGTCGAGCATTTGGCGTTGCAAAGGCTGGTATCGGAGTGGAGCGGCCGCTTCGACTCCTCGCGGATAGAATTCCTCTACAGGTCGCGGGCGGCTAACATTATTTCCTGACAAGCGGACATGCACTTTCGGTCAATGGCCTGAATGCCTTCTCGCCCGGTATCACCGCCTTGACGGTGTAGTAATCCCATGGGTACTTCGACTCGGACGGCTTCTTGGCCTCCACGAGATACATGTCGTGCACCATCAGGCCATCCTCGCGAATTCTTCCGTTCCTGGCGAAGAAGTCGTTGATCGGCAGTTCTCGCATTTTCTTCATGACCGCGCCGGTTTCGTCGGTTCCGGCGGCCTTCACCGCCCTCAGGTAATGCAAGGTGGACGAGTAGTCCCCCGCATCGGTCTGCTCCGGCATACGATTTGCCGATTCAAAGAACCGTTTGCTCCACTTGCGCGTCTCGTCATCCCGATCCCAGTAGAACGCGGTGGAAAATTCGAGACCCTGCGCGGCTTGCAACCCGATGGCATGCACGTCGGCAAGAAAGACCAGCAAACCCGTCATCTGGGGGCCACCCGTACGCGTCAGCCCAAATTGCTGAGCCGCTTTCATCGCATTGACAAAATCACCGCCCGCATTGGCCAAGCCGATCACCTTGGCACGGGAGGACTGTGCCTGCATCAAGTAAGAGGAGAAATCGGATGTATGCAGCGGGGCCCATGCAGTCCCGAGCACGCTACCGCCCTCGGACTTGATCGCATTCGACGCATCGCCGACCAATGCCTTACCGAACGCGTAATCGGCCGCGACGAAGTACCAGGTCTTACCGCCCTGCCGCATCATCTCGCGTGCGGTCGTACGGCCTAGCGCGTACGTGTCATACACGTATTGAACGGAAATGGGCGTGCACTTCGAGTTGGTGATCTCTGAACTCGCCGGGCCTGTCGCGATGGCAATCCGGTTTCGTTGACGCGCCAGGTCGATAACGGCAAAGGCGACACTCGAGTTCGTCAGATCAGTCACCATGTCAACGTTGTCACGATCGAACCATTCGCGCGCTTTGCTTGCTGCGATATCGGCTTTGCTCTGATGGTCCGCATAGACGACTTCGATCTTGATGTCAGGGTTCTCTTTCATGAAGTCGTCCGCCGCCATTTTGACGGCTTGCACGGCGCCGCGTCCCCCTAGCGTCGAATAGATACTCGACATGTCGGTCAGGACCCCGATCTTGACCACACCATCCGACAGCTTTGCCTGCGCAGCAGTTGCCGGTGCGCTCAAGAGCGCCGCTGATGCCGTACATGTCGCCAGCAGTACTGCTTTCCCTTTTTTCCACATCGTCTCTCTCCTGTCATTATGTGTCTCGATCACCGCGGGGCGTTGCGCCGTGGCGCCGCACCTAGATGTCACGCTTTCTAATTGCAGGCATCCGCTCACGACGCTCAAGCGTGGCCGGTACACAACCGTTGCGCCGCTCGACGCTCAGCATCGATCTGGCGCCGGCGGGGTGCGCCCGTTACGATGGTATCAGTGGCTCGCCAGCCGCCCCATCGCCTCGCGCATGTCGTGCTCGAACCGCAGCACGATATCAGCAAGCGGTTCTATTCTGTCGATGAAGGCAAGCGATTGTCCCGCAGAGAGCAGTCCCTTCGACCAGTCGCCCGTCACGTAAGCGTCGCGGCCGATCTTGCCCGCGACCATCGGCATCAGGTCGGCAATGGTAATGTCCGGGTTCTGCGCCTCGAGCGCCTTCACCGCAGCCGTCGTCTCGTTGCGCAGCGTCCGCACGGTGTTACGCACCGACTGCATGCATAGATCCGTATCGGTCGGTCCGGCTTCCACCAGCCGGCGCTTGTATTCGTCGTGTGCCCAGATTTCCTCGGCCACGGCGAAGCGCGTGCCGACCACCACGCCCGATGCGCCCATCGCGAGCGCCGCCGCAAGCTGCGAGCCGCGACCGATGCCGCCGCCGATCAGATAGGGAATGTCGAGTTGGCTCTCGGCCCATGCGGCGTTCACGAACGAGCCCACCATGTCGAGTCCGGGATGACCGCCGCACTCCGCGCCGACGATCGCGACGGCATCGACGCCCACGGCAGCCGCCTTGACCGCGAACCGAACCGCAGGCACCTTGTGGAGCACTTTCACACCAGCTTCTTTGAGCAGCGGCATGAATTCCTCGGGATTGCGTCCCGAAGTTTCGACGCATGCCACGCCCTCTTCGACGATCAGCTCGAACACTTCGCGCGTTTTCTCGCCCGGCACGAGCTTCGGCAGCATCGACACGTTGACGCCGAACGGGCCGCCCTCGCACAGTTCGCGGCAGCGGCGGATCTCGGCGCGCAGCGCCTGCGGCTCCGGAAAGCTCGCCGCCGTGATGAAGCCGATGATCCCCGCACGCGAGGCGGCCGCGACATAGTCGGCATCGGCGAGCCACATCAGGCCACCCGCGACGATGGGCAGCCGCGTGCCGAACAGTTCAGTCACGGCGTTGGAAAAAGCAGTCTGGCTCATTGAATAGTCCTTGTGCAATAACACGCGATCCAGCGTCATACGACGCCCTCTGCCTTGAGTTGCGAAAGCCGTTCGGCGGACAGCCCGAGCAGCGACTGGAGCACTTCGCTCGTGCCTTCGCCGAGTCGCGGCGGGGCGCTGCGCACGGGAAGCCGCGCGCCGTCGAAGCGATACGGTGGCGCAAGCAGGTGCGTGCTGCCCGCCTCGGGATGCTGGAAGGTCGTCAACAATCCGCCTTGCGACGCGCGCGTCGAGGTGAGCGCCTGATGCAGGCCGAGCACTTCGCCGCACGGAATCCCCGCGCGCGTCAGACGTTCGAGAAGCAGCGCGCGCGGTCTGCTGGCAATCTCGCGCTTGAGTTCAGGCACGAGCGTTTCGCGATTCGCCGCCCGCACGAGGTTCGTGCGATAGCGGTCGTCGTCGAACAGATCTGCCCGTTCGATCACATCGCGGCAAAAGCGCTCGTACTGGCCGTTGTTGCCGACCGCGATGACGAGCGGGCCGTCCAGCGCATCGAACACGCCGTACGGCACGATAGAAGGATGCGAATTGCCGTAGCGCGGCGGGTCTTCGCCCATCAGCATCGACTCCAGCCCGTAGTACGACGTGATCATCAGGCCGCAATCGAACAGCGCCATTTCGACATGACGCCCCTTGCCCGTCCTTTGACGCTCGAACAGCGCGGCGAGCACGGCCTGCGCCGAGTACATCCCCGTGAACAGATCGACCGCCGCCACGCCGAACTTCAGCGGCGGCTGATCGGCGTTGCCGTTGAGCGCCATCAGCCCCGCTTCGCCCTGCAGCACCACGTCGTAGCCGGGACGCGCCGCCTCGGGCCCGCGCCGGTCGTAGCCGGAGATCGAACAGTAGATCAGGTCCTCGCGCCCTTCCTTGAGCTGCTCGTAACCGAGACCGAGCTTCTCCGCGCCGCCGAACTTGAAGTTCTGGATCACGACGTCGCACTGCCGCGCGAGGTCTCTCGCGATCTGCTGACCTTCTTCCGTTTGCAGATCGAGACACACCGAACGCTTGTTGCGGTTCACGCTATTGAAATAGGCCGTTTCGGTCGTGCCGACGCGTATGCCCCAGTCGCGCGTGTCGTCGCCGCGCTTCGGATGCTCGACCTTGATGACTTCCGCACCAAGGTCGCCGAGCACCATCGCGCACCACGGTCCCGCCAGCACGCGGGATAAATCGAGAATGCGAACGCCGGCAAGCGGCAGTGAAGAGTTCAGGTTCGACATGACAGATCCGCAATGACAGAGGAGAACACGCGCGCCGCGTCTAGTGAGAACTGACTTGGGACGCGCGGCGCAACGCGGAGAAATCAGCGGCGCGTTTGTCGAAGAAGGCGTTGATGCCTTCGGCGGATTCATCGTCACCGAGCGATTGCGCCATGTAGTCGGCTTCGAGGTCGAGTTGCGCGTCGACCGTGTTTCCGCCTGCCTGGCGGCACAGACTCTTGATGCGTGCGATCGCGCGCTCGGGCCCCGTCGCGAGCGATTGCGCGAGCGCCAAGGCTTCCGACAGTGCGCTGCCCGGCTCGGCAAGCCGGTTCGCGACGCCTAGCGCATGCATGCGTTCGCCCGTGACAGGCCGCCCCGTCAGACACAACTCGGTCATCAGCTGACGCGAGAGCACACCGGACAGGAATGCCGTCGCGCCGCCATCCGGCGACAAGCCGACCTTCACGTAGGCCACGGAGAACGACGCGTTGCGGGCGGTCACCAGCATGTCGCACGCGAGCGCAATCGACAGCCCTGCGCCCGCCGCCGCGCCTTCGACTGCCGCGATCACCGGCTTGCCGCAGTCGCGCAGCGAGCGAATCATGTCGTGCAGATTCTCGATGCCCGCGCGCCGCTCGAGCGGCGTCGCCACGCGCCGTTGCGCGAGCCGTTTCAGGTCGCCGCCCGCGCAGAACGCGCCGCCTACGCCCGTCAGCACGATCGCGCCGACTTCCCGATCGTTTTGCGCCGCTTCGATGGCTGCCGGAAGCGCCGTGTAGACCTCGGTCGTGAGCGCATTGCGCGCAGCCGGATTGTTGAAAGACAGCACCTGCGCCGCGCCTTCGCGGCGCGAAAGAATGGGTTCGTTCACAGTCTTAGCTCCTGCCCAGAGTGATATAGCGTTCGAGATGGTGATCTTCGTCGCCGAGTTGATGGTCGATCATCACGAGGCGCTTCGCGTAATGCGCGAGCGGTAATTCCCACGTCATGCCGATGCCGCCGTGCAGCTGGATGCACGCCTGCGCGACTTGCGCGCCCACGCGCCCGATCGTGTGCTTCGCCGCCGACAGCGCGCGTTCGCGTTCGATGCGGCCCGCGCCGAATGCGGCAGCCGCGTTGATGACAGCCGAGCGCGCCTGCTCGATCTCCAGCAGCAGATCGGCCATCCGATGCTGCAATGCCTGGAAGCTGCCGATCGCCACACCGAACTGCTTGCGCGTGCGCAGGTACTCGAGCGTGTGCTCCTTCGCCACTTCCATCGCGCCCAGCGCCTCCGCGCACAACGCGAGCACGCCCGCTCCGATGCAGTGTTCAACGATGCCAACGGCACGAAGTCCATTGGCACGACCGTTGCTATACCTCTCACAATGTTGGCCGCGACAGGTTAGACTGCGCCCACTTCATCGATTAGAAAAAGCAGGAGCGCGACCATGGGGTCGTCAGAATTATTGCGGGTGGTCGTGCTGGCGGGATCGGCAGGCAGCCTGAACGAGCTACGCACGATTGTCACCGCGCTACCACAAGAACCGGGCTTTGCCGCACTCGTGATCACACATCTTGATCCGGGCGAGGAAAGCCACCTTGCTGACATTCTGCAGGCGGATTCTCGTGTGGCCGTCGAGAGACTGGTTCACCAGCGCAAGATCGAGCACAACCGGGTCTACGTGCTACCCGAGAACGCTGGCGTGATCGCGCTGGACGGTCACTTCCGGCTAACCCGCCGTCAGGCCGGCCCCAATCTGCTGATCGACGCCTGCCTGGCTTCGCTCGCGCAGGATCCGGATGTAAACGGCGCGGTGGTCATCCTCTCTGGGACCGGTCACGATGGATCGGGCGGTCTGGTGGACCTGAAGGCCTCTGGTGGCTTTGTCATCGCGCAAAAGCCGGAGACGGCCAGCCACCCGGGCATGCCAACAGCGGCGATCGATACCGGTCTGGTTGACGAAGTACTGCCGCCGGAAGATATCGCCGGCTGTCTTGTCCGGCGCTTGGGCGATGCGGTCCGCAGGGACGAGGTAGCTGATGCGCAGACGGGCGACGCCGACGCGCTCGGTGTTGCGCTGTCAATTGTGCAGCAGAAAACCGGCATCAACCTCGGCTATGTCAAGGACGTGAACCTGCGCCGGCGCTTCCTGCGCCGCGTACTGCTGCAAAAGGACAGGGATGTCGACGCCTACCTGCAACTGCTGCGTGGCGATGCCCGCGAGGCCGCGGCGCTTCGTGACGACATCCTGATCGGCGTGACCGCTTTCTTTCGCGATGCCGAGTTCGTCAACGTGCTGCGCCAGTCGGTGATTCCGGCGCTGCTGGAGACGAACGACGACCCGATCCGTGTCTGGGTGCCGGCCTGCTCAACAGGCGAAGAGGTGTACACCATCGCCACGCTGCTAAAGGACGCGCTCGATCGCGCAGCGCTGCACCGGCGGGTGCAGATCTTCGGCACCGATATCAACGAGGCGTCGATCGAGGTCGCCCGCGCAGGCCGGTACAGTTCAGGCTCGGTCGACGACGTGCCTGAGGCTTTCCGGGAGAGCACTTTCGCCGCGACTTCCGGTGGCTACGTTGTGCGCAAGTCGATCCGCGACATGTGTGTGTTTGCGCGGCACAACGTACTGGCCCACGCGCCCTTCTCTGGCATGGGCCTGATCAGCTGCCGAAACCTCCTGATCTACCTGCGCAAGGAGGCGCAGCAGCATGCGCTGGAGGCGCTGCACTACGCCTGCCGCCCCGACGGCTTCGTGCTGCTCGGCCGCGCCGAGGCGGCAGCAGGGGCGGACGGCTTCGAGCACGCGGGCGCGCCACATCTCTACCGCAAGATTCCGGTGGCCAGACGGCAGCAGGCGCTATTCCCGATTGATGCATTGCGACCATGGTCCAGCGAAGGCGGCGCACCACCCGCCCGACGCGCTCAGCCAGTGGACCCGGTTATCGAAGCAGCCACCCGCACGGCGTTGGAGCGCTATGCGCCGCCCGGCTTCGTCGTCGACGAGCGGGGCGACGTGGTGCAGTTCCGCGGCGATGTTTCGGAGTTCGTGGCGCCGGCCAGCGGCGAAGCCTCGCTAGCCCTGCCGCGCCTGCTGAATCCTGAGCTGAACGTGCCGGTGCGTACTGCGCTGATTGAAGCCAGGCGGACGGGCCAGCCAGTGCGGCGTGAACGCGTGCCGCTCGGCGACAGGCGATATGCACTCGAAGTGCTGCCAGTGGGCGCCGAAGACCTGGTGCCACATTTTCTGGTGACGCTACATCCGTTGCCCCTGGAAACGTCCGCCGAGCCCACCATGAATCCCGACCTGCATTCGGGACACGGTCGTCTTCAGGAACTGGAGCGCACAGTGACGACGCTGTCTGACGAACTTGAGGCGACGCAGAAACAGTTGAAAGCTGTAGTTGCTGAGTTCGAATCCGCGAATGAGGAGTTGCGGACCGCGAATGAGGAGATGCTCAGTACCAACGAGGAACTGCAAAGCGCCAACGAGGAGCTGCTACTGGCCAAGCAGGAACTGGAGTCCGCAAACCAGGAACTGGGCTCGCTCAATGATGAGCTCAGGACGCGGAACCAGCAACTCGACCGCGCTAACGACGACCTGAGTAACCTGGTCGAAGGCATTCCGCTGCCGGTGGTGCTGCTCGACAAACAGTTGCGGTTGCGTCATTTCTCGCCGCAGGCCCAGCAGCTGTTCGGCTTCCCGCCCGATAGCGTCGGGCAGCCGATGGCGCAGCTAAGCCAGATGTTTTCAACCGGTGACCTGGAGCACATGGTACTGTCCGCCGTACAGGGGTTGGCGGAAGTCGAGCACGAATACCAGGACGTCGAAGGCCATTGGTGGCTGGTCAACGTGCGCGCCTACCGGACGACCGACGACCGGATTGACGGCGCTGTGCTCGCCGTGCAGGACATCGATGAGCTCAAGCGCGCCGTCGACAGCGCGCAGACCGCCCAGCGTGACGCTGAGACAGCCAACAATGCCAAGGACAATTTCCTCGGCATCGTCTCGCACGAACTGCGCGCACCGCTTAACGTGATCGCCAGCTGGGCGGCGGTTCTCAAGACCGCCAGCGAGCGCGGGCTGCAGACTGACGACAAGACGGCCCGGCGCGCGGTGGAGACGATCTTGCGTCAATGCCAGTCGCAGGCAGCGCTCATCGATGACCTGCTGGATGTTTCGCGCATTACCTCTGGCCGTTTCGCGCTTGACGCGCAGCCGGTTGACTTCGCCGCGACCGTGCGCACCGTTGTAGAAGGTCATCGGCCGGCGGCGACGACGAAGGAAATAACACTGGTCAGCTCCGGGCTGCACGACGAAGCCGTCGTTAGCGGCGACGCGCGTCGCCTTCAGCAGGTGGTGTCCAACCTGATTGGCAACGCCTTGAAGTTCACTCCGAATAGCGGTCGTGTCGAAGTCGCACTTACGCGGCTGGGCGCGCTGATCGAACTGTCGGTCGCCGACACCGGCATCGGCGTGAACCCCGATCTCCTGCCGCATCTGTTCGACCGCTTCATGCAGTCCGACATGAGCCGCACGCGCCAGTACGGTGGACTGGGATTGGGGCTATCGATCGTCAAGCACCTGGTCGCGGCACACGGGGGTACGGTGGCGGCGAGCAGCGAAGGCGAAGGCCGTGGCACGCGGCTCACCGTACGACTGCCTTTGGTGCAATGCGCAGCAATGACAGTGGCGGACCCTGTAGGACCTGTTTCGAACTGGTCGGCCACACTGGATGGCCTGTCGATACTGCTCGTTGACGACGACGAGCAGGCGCTGGAAGCATTGGCTCATCTTCTGCGCAGCCAGGGAGCACAGGTACAGACGGCATCCCGGACGAACGAGGCAATCGCCTGTCTCGCGGCCGGCTCATTCGATATCCTGGTGAGCGATCTGGCTATGCCCGGCACCGACGGCTACGCGCTACTGCGCAGCGTTCGTGAACGCGAAGGCGGCCGTCGGCGGGTCTATGCACTTGCACTCAGCGGTCTGGCGTCGCTGCAGGACCGGGACTCAGCAATTGCCGCCGGCTTCGACGATCACCTGCCCAAGCCGGTGGACACCGAGGTTCTGCTGGAGAAGCTTGTGCTCGGCCGTGGCCGATGAGCACTCGGGAAAGGCGACGCCGCCCGGCGGCAGGATTCGATCATAAGGTCCGAAGGTCCCCAGCACGGTGCGGTGCGACCGTTCGAATAACTGCACGACGAATGCGACGAACAGCAGGAAGTGGCCGAACCCGCGCCGACGGCGAACGCGTTAAACCGACCCCTTACGCTCCTTCGGCGACGTTCTTTGGACGCCTCTACCCGGTCCGAAAGGCCACCCCGACTCGCTGGCGCCGAAGCGGAGAGCGCGCAAATACGGTGATCAGAGGTATCCGTGGTGACCAAAGTTGGCTCTCTCGCGATTCGGTAT
>NZ_JAGUUD010000125.1:0-22883 GCF_020177535.1 Paraburkholderia sp. XV
AGTAGGTGCCGCCCCGCACAGGGGCGACGCCTGAAGCACGCTAACGAATCGCGGACGCCATCGCAAGGGCAAGCGCACAGGGGCGACGCTTGAAGCGAGCTAACGCATCGCGGATGCCAGCGAAAGCGAAAGCGAAAGCAAAAGCAAAAGCAAAAGCAAATCAACCCCAACCCCAACCCCATCCCGGCATCCAGCCAGAATCAATCCTCCAGCAACGACAAATCCCTCACCGCGCCCTTGTCCGCCGACATCACCAGCTTCGCATAGGCCTTCAGCGCAGCTGACACCTTCCGCGGACGCGGCTTGGCTGGCTTCCAGCCCTTCGCATTCTGCTCCTCGCGGCGTCGCGCGAGTTCTTCATCCGACAGCAGCACGTCGATCGTACGGTTCGGAATATCGATACGAATGCGATCGCCATCACGCACGAGCCCGATTGCGCCACCCGCCGCCGCTTCCGGCGAACAGTGCCCAATCGACAGCCCCGACGTGCCGCCCGAAAAGCGCCCGTCCGTCAACAGCGCGCAGGCCTTGCCGAGCCCCTTCGACTTGATATAGCTCGTCGGGTACAGCATCTCCTGCATGCCGGGACCACCCTTGGGCCCTTCGTAACGCACGATCACGATATCGCCCGCCTTGACCTTGTCGTTGAGGATGTTCTCCACCGCCTCATCCTGCGACTCCGTCACATGCGCCGAACCTTCGAACACGAGAATGCTCTCGTCCACACCCGCCGTCTTCACCACGCAACCGTCGCGGGCAATGTTGCCCGTCAGCACGGCCAAGCCGCCTTCCTTCGAAAACGCATGCTCGTACGAACGAATGCAGCCCTCCGCACGGTCCAGATCCAGACTCGGCCAGCGCGTGTTCTGGCTGAACGCGACCTGCGTCGGAATGCCAGCAGGACCCGCCATATAGAACGTCTTGACGGCTTCGTCGTCGGTGAGCGCGATGTCCCACTGGCTCAGCGCATCCTTGAGCGTCGCCGCGTGCACGGTCGGCACGTCGGTGTGCAGCTTGCCCGCGCGGTCCAGTTCGCCAAGGATGGCCATGATGCCGCCCGCGCGATGCACGTCTTCGATGTGGTACTTGTTCGTGTTGGGCGCCACCTTGCACAGCTGCGGCACGATGCGCGACAGACGGTCGATGTCCGTCATCGTGAAGTCGATCTCCGCCTCACGCGCGATGGCGAGCAGGTGCAGGATCGTGTTGGTCGAACCGCCCATCGCGATGTCGAGCGTCATCGCGTTCTCGAACGCCTTGAAGCCGACCGAACGCGGCAGGACGCGCGCGTCTTCGTTCTCGTAGTACTGGCGCGCCAGTTCGACCACACGGCGGCCCGCGCGCCTGAACAGCTGCTCACGGTCCGCGTGCGTCGCGACCACCGTGCCGTTGCCCGGCAGCGAAAGGCCCAGCGCTTCCGTCAGGCAGTTCATCGAATTGGCCGTGAACATGCCCGAGCACGAACCGCAGGTCGGGCAAGCCGAGCGTTCCACTTCGGCCACGTCGGCGTCCGAATAGGACTGGTCGGCCGCGATCACCATCGCGTCCACCAGGTCGAGCTTCTTGAACTCGATGGTGCCCGTCTTCGGATTCGCGAGGCGCGTCTTGCCCGCTTCCATCGGGCCGCCGGACACGAAGATCACGGGAATGTTCAGCCGCATCGCGGCCATCAGCATGCCCGGGGTGATCTTGTCGCAATTGGAGATGCACACCATCGCGTCGGCACAGTGCGCGTTGACCATGTATTCGACGGAGTCCGCGATAATGTCGCGGCTCGGCAGCGAATACAGCATGCCGTCGTGGCCCATTGCAATGCCGTCGTCGACGGCGATGGTGTTGAATTCCTTGGCTACGCCGCCCGCGGCTTCGATTTCACGCGCGACGAGTTGGCCCAGGTCCTTCAGGTGCACGTGACCCGGCACGAACTGGGTGAACGAATTGACCACCGCGATGATCGGCTTCGAGAAGTCTTCGTCTTTCATGCCGGTGGCGCGCCACAGCGAGCGCGCCCCAGCCATGTTGCGGCCGGCGGTGGAGGTTTTGGAACGGTATGCGGGCATCGTGGTTGTGGGAGAGTTATCGCGTAGAGAAAGCGGGCCGCGGGAATAAAGGCCCCTCGTGCGCCCGTGCAAACAACCTCGTGAGTCGCGCCCTGGGCAAACCGCGATTATCCCACACAGCCTTCAGGCACGCCGCAATCCCACAACCTGCCAAGCCCCGCCCGCGCTTACGGGGCGTACCGCGTGAAGACGTAGTCGCGGTCCTTCACCTTCGCCGCGTGACAGGCGAAGCAGGTCTGATGCTGCGCGAGATCGGCGGGTTGTCCGTTGATGAAGCGCCCGAACCCCCAGCCGCCCGTCGATGCATAGCGCCGCGAGTCCTTCACCATCACCTGCACCGTGGTCGCCTGGCCCGGCACGGTCGCGGACTCGAAATCGGGCGACTGCTTGCGCTTGTACGCGAGCTTCACGAGGATCGTGCCGTCGGGATACGGCAGTGTCGAGCTTTCGATCGCCTTGATCGCAGCGGGGTTGCCCAGCACGACGCGCAGTTCGTCGAGCGGCGCGGCTTCCTCGGCGGGCGCGATCATCTGCCACTTGCGGTATCCGTCGGGAATCGTGACACCGTAAATCGGCGATGCCGCTTTGGTTGCAGCGGCGGGTTTGGCGGATTCGGCAATCGCCTGATCCGCCGACACGGCGCCGGGCAGCAGCGCCGTGCTGAGGACGACATACGCGGTCCGGATGGCTCGCTTTGGTCGCATTGGATGGCTCCCCGTCGTCCGTTCAGAAACGCGCCACGTCGATGATCGCGTCGGCGAACGCCTTCGGCGCTTCCTGCGGCAGGTTGTGCCCGACGCCGCCGCCGATGTTCCGGTGCGCGTACTTGCCCGTGAACTTCTTCGCGTACGCCGACGGGTCCGGATGCGGCGCGCCGTTCGAGTCGCCTTCCATCGTGATGGTCGGCACCGAAATGGTCGGCGCCGCCGCGAGGCGCTTTTCCAGTTCGTCGTATTTCGCCTCGCCGCGCGACAGGCCGAGACGCCAGCGATAGTTGTCGATCACGATAGCAACGTGGTCCGGGTTGGCGAACGACTCGGCCGTGCGATCGAACGTCGCGTCGTCGAAATTCCACTTCGGCGAGGCGAGTTGCCAGATCAGCTTGTTGAAGTCGTGGCGGTTCGCGTCGTAGCCCGCATAACCGCGCTCCGTCGCGAAGTAGAACTGATACCACCACGCAAACTCCGCCTTCGGCGGCAGCGGCGCGCGGTTCGCCTGCTGGCTGCCGATCAGATAACCGCTCACCGACACCAGCGCCTTGACACGTTCCGGCCACAGCGCGGCAATGATGTCCACCGTGCGCGCGCCCCAGTCGAACCCGCCCAGCACGGCCTTGTCGATTTTCAGCGCATCCATCAGCGCGATGATGTCGACGGCGATCACGGCTTGCTGGCCGTTGCGCGGCGTATCCGCGGACAGAAAGCGCGTGCTGCCGTAGCCGCGCAGATACGGCACGATCACCCGATAACCGGCGGCGACCAGCAACGGTGTGACTTCGGCAAAGCTGTAGATGTCGTACGGCCAGCCGTGCAGCAGAATCGCAACCGGGCCGTTCTGCGGGCCCGCTTCCGCGTAGCCGATGTTCAGCGTGCCCGCATTGATCTGCTTGATCGTGTCGAACGAAGCGGCACGTCCGCCCGTCTTGACGCTGGTCTGTGCATTGGCGAGTCCGCTCAAGCCCAGTTCCAGCAGGCCGATGCCTGCAACGGTCGTCCCGAGCAGGCGGCGGCGCCGAGTGTTGATCTGATCCGACATGTTTTTTTCCTCAGGTACGGTTGCATGAATGACATCTGCGCGCTCTGGTCAGATGCGCAGCCTGTTGATTCGACGGCACGCGCAACGCGATCAGCGCGAGCGTCGCTCAGTGCCTCAGTGCGTTTGGCGCGAACGCCTGTTCGCGCTTCCCGTTCGCAACGCCAGCACCGCTGGCATGGAGGTATTAAACATGTCGGACGTATCTGCGGTTTGTCCGCAATGTCCGCCAATGAGTCGTTATGTATCAGGCGGCGGCGCAGATACATTGGGATACAAAAACGTCGTGAATGGCGGCCCGGGAAACGCGCTCAGCCTTCCGGACCGTCTTACTGCTTCTTCGCTTCGTCCGCATCGTAGGTGACGTAGAGCTTGGTGTAGCCCTGCGTGTCGAACTGTCCCGTCCATCCTTTCGGCAGCGTGACGGCTTCGCCCGTATTCACGACCATCACCGAACCGTCCGACGAGGTCAGCTTCACGCTGCCGGAAAGAAAATAAAGAAACTCGCTATACGGCAGGCCTTGCGGGCCTTTGATGTCCTCGTGCAACGGACCCGATTTATAGACGCCTGTCTGATACGCGTTGTCAGGCGACGTGAAAGTGACCACGTCAGTACTTCGATGACCGCCGTCATCCTTCTTCACCGCGTCGTTGCGGTTGAATATCGCGCCGGCCAGTTCGGCTTTCGAAACCTTGACGGGTGCGATGGTTTCCGCATGCAAACCCGTCGATACGATTGCACTGCTCAATGCCACTGCAGCGAAACATGCCTTGTACACGATGTTTTCCTGTGAGTGAACGCTGTTACGACTGATTGCCCGCAAAGCGAAAATCCGATGGCGACACGCCGTATTGCCGCTTGAACAGGCGGCTGAAATGCGCTGCCGTGGTGAATCCGCATTGCCACGCAATTTCCTGAATCGAACCGTCGTGCGCGCCGCGCGTTCGCAGCAATAGCGCCGCGCGCTCGAGCCGCGCCTGCCACAGATACCGCATCAGCGACATGCCCTTTGCACGGAACAGGCGCTGCAAGTGTTGCGAAGAAACATGCACGCCATTCGCAATCGCAGCGACGTCCAGCCCGGCCTCACCGAGATGGTTTTCGATGTAACGCTTCGCCTGATGGACCAACGCTTCGGGGCAGCGTCGCTTCGACCGTGCGCCCGGATCGATCATCGCGAACTCGATGAGTTCGAGCAATTGCTCGCCCATCATGTTTTGCGCGACGACGCTCGGCGCGGTGGATTGCCGCGCAATGCACTGAATGAGATCGCGGGTCGCGCGGACATCGGGCGACCGCGCATCGCCCACCAGCGGCCCCGCACTCGACCGATGCACGCCACGCTCGCGCAAACGCGCTTTCGGCACCCGCAGCACCGTCATTCCCGCGCGCTCCGGGAATACTTCGACAAACGGATAGACGGGGTCGATGATGAACATGCTGCCCGCCTCGAAGCGCTCGACAAGACCGCGCGATTGCACATGCACATGGCCCTCCGTCACGAGCTTCACGAACAGCCAGCCGCCTTGCCACGACGGACATTCTTCGCCGACGGGCGACAGCGTTTGCGTGGACAGCTCGGCCAGCGACACGCCGACTTCACCCAGGGTCCAGCTCTTGACGGTCGAGTCGATCGACTGCCGCGGATCGAATGCGCATCTCAAGCCGCGGCTGTTCAACATGATGTCCGACCATCGTTCGCCTGCGCCCGGAACGGTGTCGAAAGTCATCTCGTGCGTGTCGAAGTGCATGAAAACGTCCCATGAATCAAAACGGACGGACATGCGCAGGGCTTTGGCGCGGGCGCAAAGAATCGATTGCGCCCGCGCCTGTCTGCCTGTCATCCAGCCGCCGTCGGCATGAACACTGCCTTGGTTTCGAGGTACGCCTCCAGTCCCTCGCGGCCGCCTTCGCGGCCCACTCCTGATAACCTGTAACCGCCGAACGGCACATTGGCCGCCAGCTCGATGCCGTTGATGCCGATATGGCCCGCCTGAATGCGGCACGCGAGCGCGTAAGCCCGCTCCACATCGCTGCTGTACACCGAGCCGCTCAGACCATACGGCGTGGCGTTCGCGATACGCACGGCGTCGTCGATATCGTCGTACGGCAGAATCGAAACGACGGGGCCGAAGATTTCCTGCTGCGCAATCGTCATGTCCGGCGTGACGTGAGCGAATACCGTCGGCTCGACGAAGTAGCCCTTCGCGAAGCCGCCATTGCCCGTTCCGCCCAACACCCTCTGCGCGCCTTCGCCGATGCCCTGCTCGATATAACCGCGCACGCGCTCGCGCTGCACTGCGTTCAATACCGGCCCGATACGCGTATCGGCCTCGCGCGGGTCGCCGAGCTTCAGCTTCGAAATGATCTCAGCGTACGCGCTCACGACCTCGTCATGCCGCGCCCTGGGCGCAAGAATGCGCGTCTGCGCGAAGCAGATCTGGCCGGAAAACGGCATCGTGAACGGCGTCAGCGCGGCCAGCGCCGAAGGCAGATCGACGTCGTCGAGCAGAATCGCCGCTGATTTCCCGCCGAGTTCCAGCGTCACGCGCGCCAGCCTGTCGACGGCCGCACGCGCGATCCATTGCCCCGTTGCCACGCTGCCCGTAAAGCTGATCTTGTCGACATCGCGCGATTGCACCAGTTGCGCGCCCCCGTCGCGGCCCGCCGTGACGACATTGAGCACGCCCGGAGGCAGACCCGCAGCCACCGCGCATTCCGCAATGATCAGCGCATCGAGCGGACTCTCCGGCGGCGATTTGACGACGACCGTGCACCCCGCCGCCAGCGCCGCCGCGATCTTGTGCGACACGATCGGGAAGGTTGCATTCCATGGCGCAATCAACGCGGCAACGCCGACAGGTTCGCGCCGCACGCGCGCGTGGCCGCGTCGCGTGGCTCGCGCGTCCTCAAATTCGAACGTCTGTGCAAGCGACGCAAAGAATTCGAAGCGTGTAATGCCCGTGGGCAGCAGGCCGCTTGCAAATGTAATCGGCGCGCCGACCTGATCGGTCCACAGTTGCGCGAGCAAGGGCAAGCGCTGGCGGATTTCTTCCGTCAGCCGCTTCAGATAAACGCTTCGCTCAGCGCCCGACAGCTTCGGCCACGGTCCCTTGTCGAACGCCCGGCGCGCCGCCGCGACCGCGCGCTCGACGTCCACGGAATCCGCGAGCGGAACGGACATGAACGGTTCTTCCGTCGCAGGAGAAATCAGCACATGGCGCGCATCGGAATGGCTCGATACCCATTCGCCATCAATGAAAAAGCGACTGCGGACATTCGACGAAAGTGCGGTGGAGTACTCGGTCATGATCTTTCCGATTGAAAATCTTCGACATCTACACTGAAAGGGTTTCGAAGCAGGCACCCGTCATATGCCGTCATGCCGGATTGAAACCCACCAACGGATTCCGCTAACGCCAGGAACCTGTGATTTTTCAGTGTAGTGATTCGACTCTTTCGGAAATTGTCCAAGGCAATTCGATCGCTTGTCCAAAACGCGCTTTCTGACGGATACCCGGTTATAGCCTGGTTTTGGCGCAGGAATATGTCGTAATGTATCTGCCGCCGCTCAGGGCATATCCAGTTTCAAAGATCTTGCGTTCGAATGCGCGTCCCAGACAAGAAAAATGCGCCACATAGACAAGCCATCTGTCAATGGGAAACGCTAAAGTTGCCAGTTCTCCCTCAGTCAATCCGTTTCCCGATTGCAATGCAGTGCACAGAACTTTCGATCGTTCTTCCGGACATGCTTCCCCGGCTCTGGTCTTTCGCCTTACGGCTCACAGAGAACGAATATGAAGCGGAAGAACTGGTTCATCAGGCCTGCGCGCGCGGGCTGGAAGACTCACACACACGGCCTCCCGACACATCGCCGCTCGACTGGATGTTCTCGATCGTCTATTCGATCTGGCGCGACGATCCGATGGGCCATGCGCGGCGGCATTGTGCGGCGAAGAAACGTTCTCCCTCTACACAACACCTTTTCCAGAAAAACGTGTTCGGAATAGATCCGCCTGGCTAAGCGTTGTTGAAAAGAGCATAGGAAATCCAGCATCGGACGCATCCGGCTCGCATTACGAATTCCTCACTTTCAATCGGAGTACGAGCCGCTTCGCGCTCCGTTACGGCCTCGAAAGAACATGTCATCCTTTTCAAGAATGCTGCTCGTCTACGACGGAACGCTAGAAGCTCAAGCCGCGCTAAAACGCTGCTCGCAATTGTCGCTGGCCTTGTCCGCACACGTCGATGTGATTTCCGTCGTCGATTCGATCACGGCCAATGCGACCTGCGCCGGCATGCTGTCGGACCTTGCGTGCAGCAGTATGGAAGCGCACGCACAACAAGCGCTCGACGTCGCCGTCGCGCATCTCGTGAATCTCGGCGTCACCGCGCATGGTTTCATGAAGTTCGGACGGACCGTGGACGTGGTTCCGCTACACGTCACGGCATTCCACGCCGATATCGTGGTGATCGGTCATCGCGTGCAATCGGGGTTCGCGCGCTGGTGGGGCGGGCGTCCCGTTCACCTCGATCTGGCCGACCGGTTGCGCGGCTCCGCAATCGTGGCCGTCACCGCGCCCCTTTCCTGATGTTTGATAAGGCGCGTGTGGACCGGGCGGCAATTGCCGCCCGGCAAGCTCACACCACGGGATCGATAGGCGAAGGCGGCACGCCGCGCGCTTCGATCGCTTCGCCTGCCAGCAAACACAAATCCTCGCGATAATGCGCAGCGACGATCTGCACGCCAACGGGCACGCCGTCGACCAATTGCGTCGTGACGGCCAGCCCCGGCAGACCCATCGCCGGCAGCGCGCGCATCGTGAGCTGCGCTTCCCATACCCGGTCGAAACCTTCAGCGCCGCGCTGATCGAGGTCGTCGGGAAACGGCAGCTCGCCGGAGACGGGCATCAGCACCACTGCATACTGATCGAGAAACAGACGCCACTGACGCACCAGCGTCGAGCGCCGTACCAGTGAACGGCTGATCACATCGGCGGGCAGGCCCTGTACCTTCAGGCGCGCCGCCGCCACGACGGCAGCCGCGCCCGGATCGCCGTCACGCGCCACGGTATCGGCCAGCGCGTCGAAGCCGTCGCCCAGCCATAAGCGCTCCTGCAATTGCCCGGCTTCGCGGATCGACGGCACGTCGTCGATCTCCTCGACGCTCCAGCCTGCATCGGCGAGCCGGCGCGCCGCATCGAGCAACGCATCCTCCACTTCCTGCGCGATCTGCAAACCGCCAGGGCGCAGGCACAGCGCTGCGCGCAACGGCACGGCGCGCCCTTCCAGCGGCAGCGGCACATACCAGGGGTCGCGAAGATCCGGCGCGGCAAGCGCAAGCAGGCCGAGACGAAGATCGTCAATGGTGCGTGCAATCGGTCCCGCCGCCGACATCAGTTGCGCGCCGATCGCGCGTTCCGGCGACGACGCGTTGAACGCCGGCACCCGGCCGAAGCTCGGCCTGAGCCCATGTACGCCGCACGCATAGGCGGGATAGCGGACCGAGCCGCCGATATCGGTGCCGAGCGCGAGTTGCCCGATCCCTGCCGTGACGGCCGCGGCCGCGCCACCCGATGAGCCACCCGGCGTGAGCTTCGCATTGCGCGGATTCAACGTGCGCCCGTGCACCTGGTTCGACGTGAACCAGCGCAGCGCGAAGGTCGGCGAATTGGTGCGGCCAAGCAGCACCGCGCCCGCCTTCGACAGATTGTCCACGGCAGGACTGCTCGTTTCGGCGATCAGGTTTTCCTGCAGCCGCGTGCCGTTCGTGGTCGCAAAACCGGCCTGATCGACGTTGATCTTCACGGTGACGGGCACGCCCGCGAGCGGGCCCGGGTCCTCGCCGCGCGCGATCGCCTGGTCGATCTCGTCCGCCTGGCGAAGCACCCATTCGGGTTTGTGCGCGACGACGGCGTTGATCGTGGGATTCACAGCATCGAGACGCGCCAGCGCGGATTGCGCCGCCTCGCGCGCGGATACCTCACGGCTGCGGACACGCTTCGCGAGTTCAGCCGCCGACAGGCGCCATAGTTCACTCATGTTGCCCCCGATAAAGATTCGGACTGGAAATGATACGCCTCACGCGCCAGGCTGTTCCGCGTGCGGATCGAGTGTCGCGGCGAGGATCATCTGATGCCGGTTGGACGGCACATGAAAGTCGTGCGCGCGCGGACGGAATACTTCGTCGCCGCGACTGATCGCGCGGCCCGTCAGCGCGCACACGGCTGCGTCGCGCGCGAGTCCGCTGCGCCATATCTGTGCGTTGTATCGCCCCGAGCAGGGGTCGCTCCACGAGACGCTGATCGTGCACGACGACAGCCGCTCCTCGACCACGATATGCGCGGGCCGCGACGGCGCGTTGCCCGCATCTTCAGCGACGGGCGACGGAATGCTGATGCGCAGCTTCTTCAGCGCCGCATAACGGTTGACCGCGCACGCGTCGCGCTGTTCGGTGGAAGGGTCCAGCACATTCAGCAGCGTGCGTACCACGATATTGTCTTCGGACAGCGCATTCATCGACTCATCTCCCGTCCCTGTCGCGGGTCATAGCGTGAAAACGTCTTTGATCTGACGGGCGGCGGCCCTGCGGAACGCATGCGGGCAAGGCCGTTCGCCATCGGTCCACTACGTCGCGATCAACCGCCGCCTTGCTGGCGCAGCGTCAGCTTGCTGACGACGGCCGTGACGCCGCGCACCTGCTTCGCCGTTTCGACGGCGAGGTGGTCCTGATCTTCGCTGGCAATCTGTCCGGCCAGGGTCACCTGACCCGTCTTCGCGTTGCCGAATGCGGTGATCGACGTATCTTCCAGCCCTTTCGTCTTCAGCAGCGTCTTTTGAACGGTCTTCGAGAACGCGCGATTCGCCACGCGAACCGACTTCTTCGACGGCGCGGCGGGAGCGGCCGCCCTTGTGTCCGTTGCGGAAGCAGCCGCGTCCGCAGCGAATACCTGCGTGCAGGACAATGCGAGCATGGCGGCGAGGCCGCTGCCCATCAAGAATTGGCGGAGGTTCATTGTCTTTTCCTTGTCGTTGTAGAACGGGTTTGCAGGCCATCGGACGGGCTAACGTCGATGCCTGCCAAGGATTAGAAGCGCCGAATGTGTCGTCTGTTTTTCCTCGACGTATCCAAATGTATCGGGATTACAGTTGCATTGCACTTGCGCACGCACCACGCGTTCAGCGACGCGGTCCCGTCGTCATCCGTAGCCGGGCGCGCGGCCGAACCGCTTTTCCAGCGCCTGTGTGTTCGATCGGCTTTTCGATCATGCAAAGCGCCGCGCTCGCCTGCACGCGCTCGCGTATGCGAACCGTGGCGAAGGCGGTAATGAAGCTCGTAGGGATGCGCAGGCCGTTGCGCTTTAGCGTGTCGACCAACTCGATGCCGTCCATGTCCGGCATCTGCACGTCGCAGACGAGGCAACGCGTGCCTTCGGGATCTCAACGCAACGGCCTGAACCCGGCCCGCACTTCCTGGGCGAACAGCAGCGGCTCTTCCCACGCCGCGAAATGACCGCCTTTGTCGACCTCGTTGAAATAGATCAGGTTGTGATAACAACGCTCCGCCCAACTGCGCGGCGCCTGATAGATCTCGCCCGGAAAGACCGTGATCGCGGTGGGCAGCGAGATATCGACGGCATTGAAGTTGTTCGAGTGATCTTCCCAGTAGATCTGCGCCGACGACGTCGCGCTATCGGTCAGCCAGTACAGCGAGATGTCGTCGAGAATCTCGTCGCGCGTCAAGGAGCGCTCGGGCACGCCGCCGCTATAGGTCCACTGCGAAATCTTGTCGTACATCCACGCGGCCTGTCCGGAGGGCGAATCGGCGAGCGCATAGCCGACCGTTTGCGGGCGCGTGACCATCATCGCCGAATAACCGCAGTTGTCGCGATAGAAGACGGCGAGCTTCTCGTACGCATTCTTCTCCTGGGGCGACAGGCCGGCCGGCGCGGGATCGCCGAGCGCCAGCGAGCGCGCGATATCGGCGGGAACGGTGGCGGGCATGTTGACGTGAATGCCTATCAAGCCCTTGACGTGCTGCATCGCCATACGGTGCGACACCACGGAGCCGCAATCGCCGCCTTGCGACACGAAGCGCGCATAACCGAGCCGCTCCATCAGCACGCCCCATGCACGCGCGATGTGATCCGAGCCCCAGCCCGGCGTGGTCGGCTTGCCCGAAAAGCCGAAGCCGGGCAAGGACGGCACGACCACATGGAAGGCGTCGTCGGCGCTGGCGCCGTATGCAGTCGGGTCGGTGAGCGGACCGATCGCCTTGATCAGCTCGAAGATCGAACCCGGCCAGCCGTGCGTCATGATCATCGGCATCGCGTTCTTGTGCCGCGAGCGGACATGGATGAACTGGATATCCAGCCCGTCGATCTCCGTCACGAACATCGGCAAAGCATTCAGCTTCGCTTCGCCCTTTCGCCAGTCGTATTCGCTGCCCCAGTATTGAACGAGTTGCTGCATGCGCGCGAGCCGCACGCCCTGGGACTCGTCGGCGACCGTTTCCTTGCCTGGCCAGCGCGTTCTGGCCAGACGCTGGCGCAAATCGGCGAGATCGCTATCGGGAATATTGGCTTTGAATGGACGGATATTCCCCGCGTTGTTCGCGGCGTAAAGCGCTTCGGGAAATAACGCCATTGCGCCCGCTGCCGCCCCGGCGGCCAGCAGGTTACGCCGCATCGGCGAGAACGGAGTTGAAGACATGCTTTGTCATCCTGTTTCCAAGGAGTGGGCATCCGTGCGCGACGAGTTGCACGACGATGTGAGAGAACTGGCAGAGCAATGCTTGACCGCTTGCGAAGCGAATGGCTCGAAGCGTCCCACTCATTTGAAACGACGAATGTATCTCGCGTTTGTCCGCGGTGTACCTGTTCGTAACAGGCAGCGATTAAAACAGTACGAATAACTTAAAGTTGCGCGAGGGAATGAATATACGCGCGGTGCCTATCATACTTTCGTTTGGATTGACCCCAATCCCCATAGCCGCGATTATTCCAGCGCAATAGCAAATAGAGGAATGCGATGAGTCAGCATCGAGACGGCAGCGACGATCCGCAGGCAGGCAAGCGTCCTTCCCCGATGGAGCCGCTAGCGGCTTCGAATGCGGCTTCGAATGCGGCTCCGAAGGCCGCGCCCGCCGACGACCGTTACCCGCGCTTCAGCACCGCCGACATCGAAAAAATGATGCGCTTCGGCATGATTGAGCATTGGCGCGCGGGCGACGTGATGTTCCGTACCGGCCAGCCGGGACTCGGCATGCGCGTGCTTCTGAACGGGCGTGCCAGGCTGTCGCGGCGCGATGGGCTCGGCCGGTCGCAGACCATCGTCGAGCTGGGCGCAGGCCAGTTTCTCGGTGAAGTGGCGCAGCTCACGGGCAAGCCCGCGCTCGCCGACGGCCTCGCACTCGAAGACGTCGAAGCACTGATGATCGCGCCGCAACAGATACGCGACATGCTCGTCGCCGAGGCGCAGCTGGGCGAGCGAATCATGCGCTCGCTGCTGCTGCGCCGTTTCGGTCTCGTGCGCGAAGGCGCCGGCCCCGTGCTGATCGGACGTTCCGGCGATCTCAAACTGCTCGCGCTCGAAGGGCTGCTGCATCGGCTCGGCCATCCGTACTCCGTCGCGGACCCCGCGACGGATGCCGACATCCGCGCGCTGCTCGAAGAATGGGGCGTATGGCGCGACGGCGAGCCCGTCGTGATGCTCGCGGACGGCACGCTGCTGCAAGACCCCGACGAACGCCAACTGGCCGCGCGCCTGGGCCTGCTGCCCGAGCTCGACTCGGCGCGCATCTACGACGTCGCCGTGGTCGGCGCGGGACCGGCCGGCCTCGCCGCTGCCGTGTATGCGGCTTCCGAGGGACTGTCGGTGATCGTCTTCGACAGCCACGGCCCCGGCGGACAGGCAGGCGCCAGCGCGCGGATCGAGAACTACCTCGGCTTTTCGACGGGCGTGTCGGGCCGCGAGCTGGCGGCGAACGCGTTCGCGCAGGCAGTGAAGTTCGGCGCGGAAGTCGTGATCCCCACCCGCATCGACCGGCTCGACTGCGCGCAGGCGCCGCTTCAGCTCGAACTGCAAGGCGGCCAGCGCATCGCGTCGCGCACGGTCGTGATCGCGACGGGCGCGGCGTACCGGAGGCCCGCCATCGAAGGTCTCGACGAAGTCGCGGGGCGCGGCGTCTACTACTGGGCTTCGTCGATCGAAGGACGCCTGTGCCGAGGCGCGGAAGTGGTCCTCGTCGGCGGAGGCAACTCGGCGGGACAGGCCGCCGTATTCCTGTCGACGCACGCGAGCCGTGTCCACATATTGATTCGCGGCGACAGTCTGGAGACCAGCATGTCGCGCTATCTGATCGATCGTCTCGCGTCGCTGGGTAACGTGGTGCTGCATGCGCGGACCGTCGTCGCGTCCGTCAGAAGCGACGCATGGGGCCTCGAAGCCGTCATGTGCAACACCCCCGAAGGCGAGCTCGTGTTCGATACCCGGCACCTGTTCCTGTTCACGGGAGCAAGCCCCAACACGCAATGGCTGCGCGATTGCAGCGTCGAGATCGACGACCGGGGCTTCGTCAAAACGGGCCTCGCGGCGGGCGTACGCGCCGACACCGCATGCTTCGCGTTGCAGACCAACGTGCCCGGCGTATTTGCGATCGGCGATGTGCGCAATGCATCGGCGAAGCGCGTCGCGGCGGCAGTGGGCGACGGCGCCGCCGTCGTCGCGGAGATTCATCAGTTTCTGAGCGCCCCTTTGCCTGCCGCATGAGCACGCAACTGGCATGACGAAAGCATGACGGGAGCCGGCCTGCGGATAGACTTCGACACGACCCTATACGAAGGTATGCGGTTGCCCATCCGGATGAATCAGCTGGCTAGATGCAGATTGTATGGAACACATCGAGCCGGCAGTCTACTCTTTGCACATCGATGCTTTGAAGCGGCGATCGGTCATCTTGCCTTGCGTTAGCGGAGCAAGCCGCCCGAACGACTCTGACAAAAAACTGGTTGAGAAAAAAAGGAGAACGCACATGCAAGACACCGTGAATCTGCGTCGCCGTCGACTGATCGGCACGACAGCGGCAGGCATCGGGCTGCTGGAACTGGGCCTCGGCAATCTCGCGCACGCGCAAGCCTCGAAGAGCGCGCACGCCGCAAAGAAAGCGGCTCACCATACATCGTTCGATGCGATCGAGCAGATCGACGCCGGCACGCTGAACGTCGGCTACGTGGACATGGGCCCGAAGGACGGGCAGCCCGTCATCCTGTTGCACGGCTGGCCGTACGACATCTACAGCTTCGTCGACGTCGCGCCGATCCTCGCTGCGGCGGGGTATCGCGTGATCGTGCCGTTTCTGCGCGGCTACGGATCGACACGCTTTCTTGCCAACGAAACGCCGCGCAACGGCCAGCAGGCCGTCGTCGCCGTCGACATCATCGCGCTGATGGACGCGTTGAAAATCGATCAGGCGATCTTCGGCGCATTCGACTGGGGCGCGCGCACGGCGTGCATCATCGCCGCACTGTGGCCGCAGCGCTGCAAGGGACTGGTGTCGGTGAGCGGCTATCTGATCGGCAGCCAGGAGGCGAACCGCAAGCCCTTGCCGCCCAAGGCAGAGTTCGCATGGTGGTATCAGTTCTATTTCGCCACCGAGCGCGGCGAGCTGGGCTACGCAGCCAACCGCAACGACTTCAACCGGCTGATCTGGCAACTCGCGTCGCCCAAATGGCATTTCGACGATGCCACCTACCAGCGCACGGCGGCATCGTTCAACAACCCCGATCACGTGGCCGTGGTGATTCACAACTACCGCTGGCGTCTGGGCCTCGTGCAGGGCGAGCCGCAATACGACGAGATCGAGCAGCGTCTCGCGGCGCTGCCCACCATCGGTGTGCCCACCATCACAATGGAAGGCGACGCGAACGGTGCGCCGCATCCCGATCCATCCGCGTACGCGAAGATGTTCACGGGCAAGTATCAGCACCGCAACGTGAGCGGCGGCATTGGCCACAACCTGCCGCAGGAAGCGCCTCAGGCATTCGCCGAAGCGGTATTGCAGGTCGCCCGCCTTTGATCGCGATGCATTCAACCAACCCACGCCTATCGTCGCGCCCAACCTGACATCATGGACCAACCCGACCACGTTCTGATCGTCGACGAGGACCGCGGCATGCGCGAGTTCGTCGCCAGTTATCTGGAGAAAAACGGCATGCGCGTATCGCTCGCGTCCAGCGGACGCGACATGCACGCCGTGCTCGACCGGCATACGCCCGATGTGATCCTGCTCGACGTCATGCTGCCAGGCGAAGACGGGCTTGCGCTATGCCGCGGGCTGCGCGCGGGCCGCCATCGCGCGGTGCCCGTGATGATGGTGACCGAGCATTGCGACGAGATGGACCGGATCATCGGCCTGGAGATGGGCGCGGACGATTATCTGGCCAAGCCGTGTGCCGTGCGCGAACTGCTGGCACGCATCCGCGCGGTGCTGCGGCGCACGCGCATGCTGCCGCCCGGCATGCTGGTGGAGGAATCGACGGAGATGCTGAGCTTCGGCGACTGGCGGCTCGATACGACGGCGCGTCACCTGATCGACACCGAGGACGCCGTGGTCGCGTTGAGCGGCGCGGAATACCGCCTGCTGCGCGCGTTTCTCGATCACCCGCAGCGCGTGCTGACGCGCGACCAGCTGCTCAATCTCACCCAGCGGCGCAACGCCGAACCGTTCGATCGTTCGATCGACCTGCTGGTCAGCCGTCTGCGGCAAAGGCTCCGCGACGTCGCCCGCGTGCCGCGCTACATCAAGACGCTGCGCAACGAAGGCTATGTGTTTTCATCAGCGGTGAAGGCTGTCGAGGAAGCACGCGCCAGGCAGCATGCGTGATGCACGGCGCGGTGCCGAAACCGTCAGCGTCTCGGGCGCATGACGGCGCTTTAGCCACGCCTGCGTCATAAAAACAGCCCTCGTTTGTATCGCCATGTATCGGGCCCGCCAAGCCGATACATCGCGATACGCACCCTCGCCTTCCTGACATTCGCCGGATACATGTGCGGGCTCTAATCCGTCACAAGAGCACGCGCGAGACCGACATGCGCTGCGTGCAGACCGGTTGAGTCAACCGTTTCCGGATCAGGAGGTCGATTCCATGTTACTCATCGTCATTGCGTTTCTGGGCGGGGTGCTCACCATCCTGAGCCCATGCATCCTGCCTGTCGTGCCATTCGTCTTCGCCCGTTCCGACAAGCCGTTCGTGACGGGCCGGCTGCCGCTGCTGCTCGGCCTCGCCGTCACGTTCGCGCTCGTCACGGGCGTCGGCATCGCCGGCCTTAGCGGCGCGGCGCAACTGAACCACTACGGGCGCTGGATATCGCTCGCGCTGTTCGGCGTGTTCGGCGCATCGCTGCTGTTCCCGGCGCTGTCGGCGCGGCTGTCGCGCCCGTTCTTCGGCATCGGCAACCGCGTCGCCGCGCTGTCGCAAATGCGCGGCACGCGCTTCCAGGTGGGCTCCGCGCTGCTGCTCGGCGTGGCGACGGGCCTGTTGTGGGCGCCCTGCGCAGGCCCGATTCTCGGCCTGATTCTCACGGGCGCCGCGCTGCATGGCGCGAGTTGGGCGACGGTGGCGGCACTGACCGCGTATGCGCTCGGCGCGGCGAGTTCGCTCGCCGTCGTGTCGGGGCTCGGCAAGCAGGCGCTCGATGGACTCAACCGCTCGCTCGGCCTCGGCGAGCGGGTGCGCCGCGCGATGGGCGCGCTGGTGCTGCTGAGCGTGACGGCCATCGGCTTCGGCTTCGACACGCGCGCGCTCGCGCATGTGCCGTCGGCATCGACGACGGGTGTCGAAAGCCGGCTGGTCGGCCTGCTTTCTTCCAACCCCGCCCGGAAACCGGACACGCCGAAGCCGCACATCCAGCGCATCAGTGTGAAGGTTCCGTCCGCGCTGCCTGTCGAAGGCCATCTGCCGTCGCTCGATGGCGCCGAGGGCTGGCTCAACTCGCCGCCGCTCACGAGCGACGCGTTGCGCGGCAAGGTCGCCGTCGTCAACTTCTGGACGTATTCGTGCATCAACTGTCTGCGCACGCTGCCGTACCTGAAGACGTGGTCGGACCGCTATCGCAACGACGGTCTCGTGGTGCTCGGCGTGCATACGCCGGAGTTCGCCTTCGAGCACGATCCGTCGAACGTGAAGCGCGCCGTCGCCGACCTCGGCGTGCACTACCCCGTCGCAATCGACAACGGCTACAAGATCTGGCAAGCGTTCGGCAATCAGTACTGGCCCGCGTTCTATATCGTCGATGCACAAGGCCGCATCCGTTATCACCATTTCGGCGAAGGCGGCTATGCCGAAGCCGAGAAGGTGATCCAGCAACTGCTGGCGGAGTCGGGACACGCCATGCAGCCGCGCGATCTGCCGCCCATTCAGGGCGCCGGCGCACAGGCTGCGGCGGATAACCCGAACGTCGAATCGGGCGAGACCTATGTGGGTTATCAGCAGGCGCGCGGCTTCGCATCGCCGGAAGACCTCCGGCCCGACGACGTCGCCGCGTACACCGTGCCGTCGCAATTGCCGCTCAATAGCTGGGCATTCGGCGGCAAGTGGACCGTGGGCGCCGAAGCGGCCGTGCTCGACGACGCGCATGGACGGATCGCCTATCGCTTTCACGCACGCGATCTGCATCTCGTGCTCGGCCCGGGCGCGAATGGCAAGCCCGTGCGCTTTCGCGTCACGATCGACGGCGCGGCGCCCGGCGACTCGCATGGCGCCGATGTCGCCGCCGACGGCAGCGGCGTCGTGACGAGTGCCCGTCTGTATCAACTCGTGCGTCAGCGTGACGCCGTGCGCGACCGGACCTTTACGATCGAGTTTCTCGATCCGGGCGTGCAGGCCTTCTCCTTCACGTTCGGCTGACGCCTGGCGGCAGCGCTTCAAGCCACGCCACTGCGCTTTCGCGGCGCAGTGGCGTTTGTCATTGGCCAGGCATCGGGCGTCGTCACCGACAACTGGCAACCAGCAGCGCGGGATTTGTACCTCAATGTATATATCGCCCATCGAGAAATACTGGCTTACATTCCGGCGCGTTCTGGAAACAAGCCAGATACGTGAGCGGGTTCAAATAACGACACGCAAGGTTGATTCATGACAGTGCGACTGACCGGGCGCGAAGCCAATGCGCAAAGCGCGATGACCGCCCGGGATGACATCAACGCAAACCCGCTTCACTACTGGAGAAAGACTTATGAAACTCGCTCAATCCCTCATCGTTGCAGCCTTGATCGCCGCTCCCGCTGTGTCGTTCGCGCAGTCGAACCAACCCGTGACCCGCGCGCAGGTGCGCGCCGAGCTGATCCAGTTGCAGCAGGCCGGCTACAACCCGGCGAGCGACAACACGCAATATCCGAAGAACATCGAAGCCGCGCTGTCGCGCCTCCAGGCTGAAAAGGGCGCGGCGTATGGCGGCGTCGCAGCGGGTCAATCGAGTTCCGGCGCGCGTCGCGACACCGCGCAAACGCCCGCTCCGCAGCAGGACGTGCTCGGCCTCGAACCGGTCTACGCGCACTCGTGATCGCCGCTGCTCCGTTACCGATGCATGCCTGCGCATGCGTCGTAACGGAGCGCCCGGCTGACGCAGCAGAAAGACATCTATTGATAACGCGGTATTCAGGGGCAACACAATGACAAGAAGCTTCAGGACCATCCTCGCGTTCGCCACGATGCTGTGCGGACTGTTCGCGTTGCAGACTGCGGACGCGGCCACGCCAGCCGATCTCAAAGGCACCAATATCGTTCTCGTGCACGGCGCATTCGCCGACGGGTCGAGCTGGAACCGCGTGATCCCGTTACTCGAAGCAAATGGGCTACATGTCGTCGCCGTGCAAAATCCGTTGAGCTCCCTCGCCGACGATGTCGCGGCCACGAAGCGCGTCATCGATCAGCAGACGGGACCCGTGGTTCTGGTCGGTCATTCGTGGGGCGGCGTGGTCATCAGCCAGGCGGGCAACGACGACAAGGTGAAGTCGCTCGTCTACGTCGCGGCCTTCGCGCCCGACGCCAATCAGTCGATCGCCGACATCACGCAAGGCATGAAGCCGCCAGCGTGGGCGAACGAACTGCAAAAGGATTCGGCGGGCTATCTGACGCTGTCGGACAAGGCCGTGCGCGACGACTTCGCGCTCGATCTGCCCGCAGGGCAGCAGCGCATCGTCGCGGCGACGCAAGGGCCGTGGTTTTCGGGCTGCGCGAACGACAAGGTGACGCAGGCCGCCTGGCATGAGAAGCCGTCGTACTTCGTGATTCCCGGCCGCGACAAGATGATCGATCCGCATCTGCAGGCGAAGATGGCGACGCAGATCCATGCGCAGGTGACTCGCGTCGACGCGAGTCACGTCGCAATGCTGAGTCAGCCCGAAGCCGTCGCCAACGCGATCATCGCGGCAGCGCGCCACGCACACTGATACGGGGGCGCACGGGATGAAAACCATCGTGATGGACGGTCCGGGAGGGCCCGAGAAGCTTCGGCTGGCCGAATGCGGCGAACCGGTTGCCGGCCCGGGCAAAGCCGTCATCGACCGGCGACGTTCCAGGGCTCGCTCGCATCGCTGCGGCGCTCGGGCACGTTCTGCTGGTATGGGCCGGTGCTGGGCGCGGCCGGCCCGCTTCATATCACGAGCCTGCCGAAGAGCATCAAGATCGGCTACGCGACCTTCGCCGATCACGTCCACACCCCTGCCCTGTTGCGTGCGCGGGCGAAGCAGTTGTTCGACTGGTTCATCGCGGGCGTGCTCGACGTGCGGATCGGCGGCGTCTATCCGCTTGCGGACACCGCGCGCGCGCATGCCGATGTGGAGAGCCGCCGGACCATGGGCAAGCTGTTGCTGATTCCCTAGGCGATACAGGTCATCGCAGGCGCATGCGCGACATCGCTTTCGACACGCATCACCGTCGCCGAGAACAGATAGCCTTCGTTGCGCAGCGTCTTGATGTAGCGTCCGTCGCGCACGCCGTCGTGCAGCCGCTGACGCACGCGGCTCACGAGCAGATCGATCGAACGGTCGAGCAGGTCGGCGTGACGGCCTTGCGTCAGGTTGAGCAACTGGTCGCGCGTGAGCACGCGGTTCGGATGATCGAGGAACACGCGCAACAGCCGATACTCCGCACCGCTCAACGCGACCACCGTGCCTTCGGGGTCGAGCAGACGGCGCGCCGCCGTGTCGAGCCGCCACTCGCCGAAGCGCAGCACGGTGGCCGCTTCGGCGACGCGCATTCCGGGCGGCAGCATGTTGGTGCGGCGCAGGACGGCGCGGATGCGCGCCAGCAGTTCGCGGATCGCAAACGGCTTGGACATGTAGTCGTCGGCGCCCAGTTCGAGGGCGACGATGCGGTCCGCTTCGTCGTGGCGCGCGGACAGCATGACGACGGGTATCGCGTGAAATTCGCCTGCGCGCAATTCGCGGCACAACGACAGGCCATCCGTATCCGGCAGTCTCAGTTCGAGGACGATGAGATCGGGGGTGTCGCGCCCGAGCGCCGCGCGCATCTCGCGTCCGCTGGAGGCGCGCGACACCCGCATGCCGTTGCGTTGCAGATGGATGGCGACGAGTTCGCGGGTCTCACTATCGTCATCGACGATCAACACGTGTTCGAGCTTCTTCATGACAGGTTCAACGAATGCGGCTGCGGCGAAACGGGCTGCGCCCGCCTTGCACTGACGGCGCGACGCGGCGGCAGAGCAGCACCCTTCTCGCCTTCGTACGCGGATGTATCCGGCCCGCACTCGCCGATACAAAACATTGCTTGCGCGCCACTTCACGACATGTGACGGATACATCCCGCTGCTCAAATGAGCAGCGTCGACACGCGTCACGCCGGCCATCGGATGCGGGTTAACGTGCCGCGCATGGTGGCAGGAACGCATCGTTGACACAACAGCAACTGTGCTCACTCTCTGTTGCCCTGCGGGCAACACCCGAGGTTTCATAGGTCTGACAACGATGCGAACAATCAATCACCAGCGCCTGAGGTATTTCTACGCGGTCCTGACGCAAGGCTCGATTCGCGGCGCCGCCGACGACATGAACACGTCGCCGTCGGTCATTACGCGGCAGATCCGGCTGCTCGAGGAGGAACTGGGCGTGACGCTATTCGAGCGCGGCGCCAGAGGCGCGCGGCCGACGGAACCGGCGGCGCATCTGCTGGAGTTCTGGGAGGGTTGCCAGTCGCAGCAGGAGAAACTGGAGGACCAGCTGCACGCCTTTCGCGGCCTGCGACACGGGCGGGTGCAACTGGCAGTGAGCGAAGGTTTCGTCGATACGTTGACGGAGGAAGTGCTCGCGCCGTTCTGCGCGAAGTATCCTGCGCTGACGATTGAGATGAGCATGCTGGCTCGCGACGGGATTGTCGAGGAGGTGGCTGAAAGCCGGGCGCACATCGGGCTGGCTTATAACCCTCCGCCGCATCCGCGGCTTCAGTGTCTGGCGAGTTCGGTTCAGCGGGCGGTGTTGCTGTTGCGGCGGGAGCATCCGCTTGCGATGCGGAAGCGGGCCGCTACGATTGATGATTTGCGAGCGTTTCCGCTGGCGATGATGCCGCAGACGTTTGGGATTGGACACGCGGTGAAGATGCTGGAAATTGCCGAAGGCATGCAGATCGAGCCGGCCATGACGACTAATTCGCTTGCTGTGCTTAAACGCATGGTTGCGGTGGAGAACTTTGTCACGTTGATTGGGGAGTTTGCCGCGCGGCGTGAAGTGGCAAGCGGTGAACTGACTACGGTGCCTGTCGATCATCCTGTTTTACAGAGTACGCATGCGCGTTTGCTCGTGAAGACGAGTCGGCTGCTGTCGCCTGGGCCGATGGAATTGCTCGACTGGATTCGGCGGCGGTTGCCGGTGTTTGGGGATGGTGTTCATGGGTAGGGGTGGGGTTTTTGTCTGCGACGCATTTTGGTGGTTTGCTTGTGTTTTGTGCTGGCATCCGCTTTACGTTAGCGTGCTTCACGCGTCGCGGTTCGGGTTTTCGGGTTTTCGGGTTTTCGGGTTTTCGGGTTTTCGGGTTTTCGGGTTTTCGGGTTTTCGG
>NZ_JAGUUD010000126.1:0-22143 GCF_020177535.1 Paraburkholderia sp. XV
TGGCGTGCAGCGTGGCGAGACGCGCGGCCATGCTTTCCAGCGCGGCCCACATCTGGATCATCTCGACGATCTCACGCTTGCTCTTGCGCACAATATAGATGCCGCGCCTCGGCACCATGCGCAGAAAACCTTCCTGCTCCAGCAGCGTCATCGCCTCGCGCACGGGCGTGCGGCTCACGCCCAGCGATTCGCTCAGCGCGCGCTCGTCGAGGCGAATCTCTTCGCTCGACGCGTAAATGTCCGCATCCGCGATGGCCTGACGCAATAACGCGTAGGCCTGATCGCGGAGGCTGGCGCTGTTACCGATGGGTTGCAGCGCCAGAGGCAGATTCAGTGCGGGTGTGGACACTGCTTAGTTCGACGAGCCAACCGCGTTCATCGCGGCTTCGACGCGCGCGCGGTACGGCGTTGCTTCACGCACCGTGGCGGCTTCGAGACCCACGTAGCGGCCATGCTTCGATGCCAGCTCGGCGACATGCTGGGGAATCCACCGGGTCAGCAGCACGGTTGCGGCCGAACCCAGGCCCACGACAGCGACGGCGAAGAATGCGAGCGACACGAAATCCATTTGATGCTCCGGTCATTGAGTGATTGGATGACTCAATCATATGCTGCGTCGCGGAAAAAATCAAGTATCTTGTATGTGGTATATCAGACACAGTTGTTCAGCGGCGACAACAATCCAAACGTAGCACGCCATGCCCGGAACCGCCACGGCTGGTCGTCAGAGCGCTTACTGTACTTTTTTCCTGGGCTGAGAATTGTACTTTTAGAACGGTTCGTCAACAGCAAAACAAGGCCGATTGCCATCTCGAAAAAGCGCGTGCGGGCCTTTCCATGTGCTAACGCAGCAAACTGCACGCCCGTACCGATTCCACCCCGAAATGAATGCGCTGCCGAACTGCGTCACGCGGTCGCCTGCGGCGGCATGCCGCTTGAAATCGCTGTATCCCGCTATGCACAACGGTCGCAGCCGTTTCCATATGTACTTAATTCTCATATTGCCAAGCGGGTCCCGGGCACCTATCGTCTCGCCATTGCCGAATTTGGCCCCCGGTAGCACGTTTTTAATATGTTGCAGCCCAACATATCTTCTAAAAGTTGCGCTACCTCAAGTTTCGGCAATTGCAACCGATAACCAGACGTTCAGCCCGATCGGAGACCGACCATGAGCAGCATCACTGAGCCCGGCGGTAACGCCAGCTCGCCATCATTCTTTTCAAAACAGGCAACGATCGCCCAACCTGGCTTTTCCCGCTGGATGGTGCCGCCTGCCGCCCTCGCCGTGCACCTGTGCATTGGCCAGGCCTATGCGTTCTCCGTGTTCAACGGGCCGCTCACCAAAGTCATCGGCATCACGCAGTCAGCGCCGGACGACTGGTCGCTGACCACGCTCGGCTGGATCTTCTCGCTCGCGATCGTCTGCCTTGGCTTGTCGGCGGCGTTTGCGGGGAAATGGCTCGAAAAAGTCGGCCCGCGCCGCACCATGTTCACGGCCGCGTGCTGCTTCGGCGGCGGCTTTATCGTCTCGGCACTGGGCGTATGGACGCATCAGATCGCGCTGCTGTATCTCGGCTATGGCGTGATCGGCGGAATCGGGCTCGGGCTCGGCTACGTGTCGCCCGTGTCGACACTGATCCGCTGGTTCCCGGACCGTCGCGGGATGGCGACGGGCATGGCGATCATGGGCTTCGGCGGCGGCGCGATGATCGCCGCCCCGCTGTCCGTCGCGCTGATGAACCACTTCAAGAGCGCCACGAGCATCGGCGTGGCTGAAACGTTCATCGTGCTGGGGATCGCGTACTTCATTTCGATGTCGATCGGCGCACTCGCGATCCGCGTGCCGCCCGCCAACTGGAAGCCGGCCGGCTGGACGCCGCCCGCCACCACGACCCAGAAGATGATCACGCGCAACCACGTGCACATCGACCAGGCGTTGAAGACGCCCCAGTTCTATCTGATCTGGCTGGTGCTGTTCCTGAACGTGACGGCCGGCATCGGCATTCTCGGCCAGGCTTCCGTGATGATCCAGGAAAGCTTCAAGGACACGGTGAGCGCCGCGGCAGCCGCGGGCTTCGTCGGCCTGCTGTCGCTCTTCAACATGGGCGGCCGCTTCGTGTGGGCCTCGGCGTCGGACTACGTGGGCCGCAAGAACACGTACTTCATCTTCTTCGCGCTGGGCGCCGTGCTGTACTGGCTCGTGCCGAGCTTCGCGTCGTCGGGCAACATCGCGCTGTTCGTGCTGTGCTACTGCGTGATCCTGTCGATGTACGGCGGCGGCTTTTCGACCGTGCCCGCCTACCTCGCGGACATGTTCGGCACGGCATTCGTCGGCGGCATTCACGGACGTCTGCTGACGGCGTGGGCGGCAGCGGGCGTCGCGGGCCCCGTGCTCGTCAACTACATCCGTGCGTATCAGGTCGCGCATGGCGTCGCGAAAGCGGACGCGTACACGATGACCGTGCACATCATGACGGTGCTGCTGGTGATCGGCTTCATCTGCAACCTGCTCGTCAAGCACGTGCACGAAAAGCATCACATGACGGACGCGCAACTCGCGGCCGCCAAATAAGGTCGGACCAAGGAGAAACACAATGTCGACGCAAACGCCTCATCCGACGAACAAGGGTCTGCTGGCCGTGTTCTGGGTGTATGTGCTGATTCCGCTGACGTGGGGCGTGGTGAACACGCTGCTGCAGGCGATGAAGCTGTTCGGCTGAGCCGATTTCAGCACCGCAGTTTGAAGAAGGCCGGGCATCGCTGCCCGGCCTTTTTTATTGCGCTAGAACTTCGGCGCGCCTGCTGTTTCCGCAGGCGGCAGCTGCATCGGAAAGGTGATCTCGAACGTCGTGCCGACGCCGCGCTGCGAATCGAAGCGCAACTCGCCGTCGAGCATGCGGCACAACTCCTTGACGATCGCGAGGCCGAGACCCGCGCCGGGCACGTCGTCGTCATTGGCGCGCTCGAACTCCTTGAACACACGGTCGCGATCCGACGCGCCGATACCCACGCCCGTATCCGACACGCGCAGACACCAGGCGTCGTTGCCGCGCGCCCTCATTTCCAGCGTGACCTCGCCCGCGTTCGTGTATTTAGATGCATTCGTCAGCAGATTGATCGCGATCTGCTTGAGCTTGAGGCGGTTGGACTGCACGGAAGCCAGTTGCCCGTCGAACGAGGGATTCAGCTTGAGTCCCTTCTCGCGGATCGCCGGGCCGCATGAAGCGACCAGTTCGTCGAACAGCGCGTGCAGATCGACGGTTTCGACAGCGACCTGATTCGTGTCGCCGAGCACGACCGAATACTCGACCAGTTCGTCCACCAACACCTTCATGTCGGCGGCTTGCCGGTTCGCGAGCGCGAGCGCGGCCTCGGTTTTCGACGGCGCGCGCGCGACGAGCTGCAACGCCATCGAAAACACATTCAGAAAGTTGCGCAGATCGTGCACGACGCTGCGCGTAATCTGCATGCGCGACTCGTAGAGTTCGCCGACCAGCTTCTGCTTGAGGAGCAATTCGTGATTGGCGCGCTCCAGCCGCCCCGTATAGTCGTCGATCTTGCGATCGCGCTCCGTGACGACTTCGCGTATCGACGTCAGCGTGACGAAGCTGATCGCCTCGTCGATGAAATAACGCGCGCGTTCTTCATGACGCCGCGTAAAGGCGGGATGCCCCTCCGCGTACTGCACGACAGCGCCCATCAGCACCTGGCGGAACAGATCGAGTTCGCGCACGAGCTCGTCGATGCGGTAGCCCTGTTTCCAGCGCATCTTGCCGTGCAGCTTTGCCTTGCGCTCGATCTCGGACTCGAGCTCTTCGAGGTCCTGCTGCTCGAGCGCGCGGCACATGGAATCGAGAATGTCGGGAACGTGGTCCGTCAACTGCTCGTTCGTCAGCCGATCGGGCTCCGTCAGCTCGACGTCGCTGAATACCGCTTTCATCCAGCGCTCGGTGAGCTCGATCTCGTTCTTGCGGATGTGCCCGGCGAATGCGCCGAGCGGTCGTGATTGCGTCGTTGCCATTTGTCGCTCGCGTCTCGCCTATAGCGCCATGCTGCGATATCGAACGGCTGCGATGGACGACCGGCAGCCCGCTCCCATGTCGGCTTAGCGCCAACGACGATCATCCTACTACGACTTCAGGCGATAGCCCGTTTTGAATATCCACGCGATCACCGCAAGGAAGATGCAAAGAAACAACGCAGTCATGCCGAGACTGATGCCGACGCTGACATCCGCCAGCCCGAAAAAGCTCCAGCGAAAGCCGCTGATCAGATAGACGATCGGGTTGAACAGCGTAACGATTTTCCACGCGGGCGGCAGCATCGCGACCGAATAGAAACTGCCGCCGAGAAACGTCAGCGGCGTGATGATGAGCAGCGGCACGAGTTGCAGCTTCTCGAAGTTGTCGGCCCAGATACCAACGATAAAGCCGAGCAGACTGAAGGTGACGGCCGTCAACACGAGAAACGCGATCATCCAGACGGGATGCTGCACCTGCAACGGCACGAACAGACCCGCCGTGGCCAGAATGATCAGACCGAGAATGATCGACTTGGTCGCCGCTGCGCCGACGTAGCTGATCACGATCTCCAGATACGACACGGGCGCGGACAACAGCTCGTAAATGGTGCCCGTGAAGCGCGGAAAATAGATGCCGAACGACGCATTGGAAATACTCTGCGACAACAGCGACAGCATGATGAGCCCCGGCACGATGAACGACCCGTAGCTGATGCCTTCCACTTCGCGAATGCGCGAGCCGATCGCGGAGCCGAACACGATGAAATAGAGCGATGTCGAAATGACGGGCGCGATCACGCTTTGCATCAGCGTGCGCCCGGTGCGCGCCATTTCGAAGCGGTAGATGGCGCGGATGGCATGGAGGTTCATCGCACGCTCTCCTCTTGTTGTTGCTTGTGCACAAGACTCACGAAGATGTCTTCGAGCGAGCTTTGTGTGGTATGCAGATCCTTGAAGCGGATACCCGCTTCGCTGAGGTCGTTGAGCAGCGCGACGATGCTGCTGCTCTTCTCGCGTTCGGCGTCGTAGGTATAGATCAGCTCGCCGTTGTCGTTCGCAAGCTCCAGCCCATAGTGCGAAAGCGACGCCGGAATGCTCGCGAGCGGCGTTTCGAGCTGCAGCGTCAACTGCTTCTTGCCGAGCTTGCGCATCAACTCCACCTTGTCTTCGACGAGCATGATCTGGCCGCCGTTGATCACACCGATGCGGTCCGCCATCTCTTCGGCTTCTTCGATGTAATGCGTGGTGAGGATGATCGTCACGCCGTTCGCACTCAGCGAACGTACGAGCCTCCACATGTCGCGCCGCAATTCGACGTCGACGCCCGCTGTCGGCTCGTCGAGAAACAGGATGCGCGGCTCGTGCGACAACGCCTTGGCGATCAGCACGCGCCGCTTCATGCCGCCCGACAACTGGATGATGCGGCTATTGCGCTTCTCCCACAGCGACAGGTCGCGCAGCACCTTCTCGATATGGGCCGGATTCTTCGGCTTGCCGAACAGGCCGCGGCTGAATGAAACTGTCGCCCAGACGGTTTCGAACGCATCCGTGGTCAGTTCCTGCGGCACCAGTCCGATCAGCGAGCGCGCGGCGCGGTAGTCGTTGCGGATATCGCGGCCGTCGACGGTCACGGTGCCTTCGCTCGCATTGACGATGCCGCAGATGATACTGATGAGCGTGGTCTTGCCCGCGCCGTTGGGCCCGAGCAATGCAAAGATTTCGCCTTGGCGAATGGAGAGGTCGATACGCTTGAGGGCCTGAAAACCCGATGCGTATGTCTTCGACAGATTCGAGACCGAGATGATGGGTAGCATAGACGCGAACGATAGCAGATACCGCCCCGCCACGCCGTTACTCTGCCCGATCCGACGTTCCAGCGGCTACGCGCGCGGTTTTGTCAAACATCCTTGTGTTCCTGACTTTCGATCACCATCCGCGCTTCGACCCGCACGGGCACGCGCGTCAACGCCGCGCCAAGGCAAGGCCCGTCGACGCACACGCCGTCCTCGAAGCGGAACATCGCGCTGTGGTGCGCGCACATCAGATGCTCGCTGTCATAGGTCCAGAAAGTGTCCGGCTCGTAGTTGAGCGGGATCGAGAAGTGCGGGCACACATTACGATAGGCCCACACACGATCGCCGCGGCGCAGCACGACGATGGCAGCCTCGCCCCCTGCCGCGGGCGCGACCTGCCTGCCGCCGCCATCGGGGATGTCATCGAGCGGACATAACGCCGTTGCCGTCATCATCACGCCGCTCCGTCTGAGCGCGTCAGCACGAAGTCGCGCTGCACGTCGAAGAACGGGCTCGGCAAGTCCCACTCTTTCGCATCGGCGCGGCTCGGGTTCGTCACATAGTCGACCACGAGCGAAGGCTTCACGCCGAACACCGCATCCGAATCGACATACGGGTCGTCAGAACTGAACAGGGCCGTGGTCAGCGTGTCGTAGCCAGGCGCCTGAATCAGGAAATGCACGTGCGCGGGCCGCATCGGATGACGGCCGAGCGCGAGCAGCATCTGGCCGACGGGACCGTCCGTCGGAATCGGATAGGGCGTCGGCTTGATCGAACGGAACGCGTACTCGCCGTTCGGCCCCGAGCGGAAGCGCCCGCGCAGATTGCTCTCCGGCTGGTCAGGGTCCTGTCCTTCGTACATGCCGTTATTGGCCGTCTCCCACACTTCGATCAGCGCGTCCGGCACAGGCTTGCCCGATTCGTCGATCAGCCGCCCGCGAAACAGCGCCGGCTCGCCTTCCGTGCGGGCGATGTTCGCGCCGAACGCTTCGTCGTGCGCGCCCTCGCGATAGAACGGCCCGAGCAGGCTGTGCTCCGTGGCGGCGGATTCCGTCACGTCGTGCCGGCGATGAATCGCGTCCAGCATGATCGACAGGCCGAGCGTGTCCGACAGCAGAATGAACTCCTGCCGGATACCGTCGCATTGCTTGCCCGTCTGCGTGAGGAACTCGATGCCGCGCCGCCATTCGTCGCCTGTCAGTTGCACTTCTTCGGCAAACGCGTGCACGTGCCTGATGAGTGCCGTCATGATCTCTTTCAGGCGGGCGTCGGCGCAGCCCGAAAGCGTGGCGAGCACGATGTCGGTAGTGGGGTGAATTGCGGAGTTACCGTTTGTCTCTCTCATGATGTCCTCACGCTCTGTAGGCGCGCGTTGTGTCGTTTGCTGCTTGACGGATGTACCGCCCGCGCTATGCGAGCGTGCGTCCTTCGTATGCATTTTCCAGCAACGCGCGCAGCGGCTCGCGCTCCACTGCACGCGGATTCCAGTACGGGCTCTTCAACGCGAGATCGAGCGCGATGTCGATATCGCCTTGCTTCATGCCGATGTCTTTCAGCGCAATCGGCGCGCCGTTGTCGCGCGCGAGATCGTACACGGCTTGCGCAGCGTCGTCGGCATGCAGGGCGCGGGCGATACGCTGCATCGCGTGCGGCGCTGCCGCGCGGTTGTAGGCGAGCGCGTGCGGCAAAACGATCGTGTGGGTCTCGGCATGCGGCAGATTGAAGGTGCCACCAAGCGTATGACACAGCTTGTGATGCAACGACATGCCGACACTGCCCAGCACCGCACCGCACAGCCATGCGCCATAGAGACACGCGCCGCGCGCATCGAGGTCGTCAGGCGTCTTCATCACGCGCGGCAAGCCTTCGCCCAACGCGCGTATGCCCTCTTCCGCCATCAGGCTCATGATGGGATTGGCGTCCTGCGCGTAGAGGCCTTCGGCGGCATGCGCGATCGCGTTGATGCCGCTCGTCAACGAAAGCGCGGGCGGCAGCGATACGGTCAAGGACGGATCGTAGATGACGGTCTTCGGCAACACGCGCAAGTCCCGGCCCGTCTTCTTCACGCCGCTTTCCGTGAGGCCGTAGATCGGCGTCATTTCGGAACCCGCGTACGTGGTCGGAATCGCGATGATGGGCAGCGACGTTTCGAGCGCGATTGCTTTGCCAAGGCCCGTCGTCGAACCGCCGCCGATGGCGATCGCGCAATCGGCGCCGACACGCGCCGCATATTCGCACGCCGCGCGCGCCGTTTCGACGGGTACGTGCATCACGGCTTCGGCATAGACGCCCGCCGCGCGCGGCCCGATGCGCTGCGCGAGTTGCTCGGCCTGTGCGCGCTGCTGCGGCGTCGCCAGCACGATGGCGCGTTGCGCGCCGAGCAATTCGATCTCGCGGTCCAGATGATCCAGGCTGCCGACGCCGAATACGACGCGCGAAGGCAAGCCCTGATAGACGAACGGTTCCATGTCGTTAGCGATTCAGCACAATTCAGCGCGGATAATAAGGCGGGATCTGCGCATCGACATTGATCCACACCGACTTGGCCTGAGTGTACTCGCGCATCGCTTCGAAGCCCATTTCGCGCCCATAACCGCTCGCGCCGACGCCGCCGAACGGCGAACCCGGGCTCACGCGCTTATAGCAGTTGACCCACACCATACCGCTATGAATCTCGCGTGCGATCAGATGCGCGCGTTGCAGATCGCGCGTCCACAGGCCTGCACCGAGGCCGTATTCCGTGCCGTTCGCAATGGCGAGCGCTTCTTCGTCGGTGCGGAACGTCGTCACGCTCATGAACGGCCCGAACACTTCTTCCTGCGACACGCGGTCAGTCGGCTTCGCTTCGACGATGGTCGGCTCGACATAGCAGCCATTCGCGAGCGCCGTGTTGTCCGGCGACTTGCCGCCCGACAGCACGCGTCCGCCCTGCTCGCGCGCGATATCGACATACGACAGCACGCGATCGCGATGCTGGCGAGACGTCAGCGGGCCCATTTCCGTCGACGGATCGAGCGGATCGCCGATGCGGATCGAACGCGAGAGCGCAACGAATTTCTCCAGCACCTCGTCCGCGACCGACTCATGCACGATCATCCGCGACGCGGCGATGCACGCCTGCCCTTGGTTATGAAAGATGCCGAACGCGGAGCCTTGCACGACGGCATCGATATTCGCGTCGCCGAACACGATATTCGCGCCCTTGCCGCCCAGTTCGAGCTGCACCTTCTTCAGGTTGCCGCTCGACGCCTGCACGATCTTGCGCCCCACGGCCGTCGAGCCGGTGAATGCGACCTTGCCGATCTCCGGATGTTCGGCGATGTACTGGCCCGCGACATGCCCGAGCCCCGGCAGAATATTGACCACGCCTGCCGGAAAGCCGACTTCGGCCATCAGTTCGGCAATGGCCAGGCTTGAGAGCGGCGTGAGTTCGGCGGGTTTCATGATCACGCAATTGCCCGCTGCGAGCGCGGGCGCCATCTTCCAGCTGGTGAACATGAGGGGGAAATTCCACGGCACGACCTGCCCGACGATGCCGACGGGCTCGCGCGTCAGGTAGTTCAGAAAGCCCTGCTCGACGGGAATCACCGAGCCTTCGAACTTGTCGGCCATCCCGCCGAAATAGCGGAACGTCGCTGCCGTGCGCGGCACGTCGAGATGGCGCGTGTCGCGGATCGGATGGCCCGTGTCGATCGATTCGAGGCGTGCGAGCCGGTCCGCATTCGCTTCGATCGCATCGGCGAGCTTGAGCAGCAGACGCCCGCGCTCGGCGCCCGCCATCTTGCTCCACTTCGGGAACGCCGCTTTCGCCGCGGCGACGGCGCGATCGACGTCGGCGTGATTCGCCATCGCGACCTCGGCGATCACCGAGTTGTCGTGAGGGTTGAGCGTGGCGAGTGTTTCGCCCGAAAGCGATGGCACAAAGCGGCCGTCGATGAAGAGTTGCGTTTGCATGTCAGTCCTGCTCGATGAGGCGTTTGGGCGTGAGCGTCCCCGCGGCGCCGGCTAGCCGGCGCCGTGTATCGGAGATCGCCAGAGGAAGTGCTTAGAGCTGAATCGGATACGGCGGCAGTTCACCGCTCTCGTACCGCTTCGGTAGATCGGGCGTCGCGTTTTCCCACACCAGCAGCATCGAACGCTTCTGCGAATAGCCCTTGTGGCGGATATCGGCGGGCATCGCGGCGATGTCGCCGGCGTTCATCGTGATGCGCGCACGCGGCTCGCCCGTGTCCTTGTCGGCGACATCCCAGATGATCTGATCCGACAGTTGCAGGAACCACTCGACGCGATCATTGCCATGAAACACGGGCAGCACGAATTCTTCCGTGGTCGGGCAAAACAGGCTCTGCTTGCACACCGACGTGACCGACGGATTCCACGTCACATCCGAGCGCGACAGATACTTGAACAGGCTGAACGCATGCAGTTCCTTTTCGAAGCCGGGCGCGGCGTGAATCTCCGGCTCGTCTTGCGCGACATCGGCGAATTGCCGGTTGACGGGGAAATCGTCGCGCAGCGGCGAATCGCCTTCCAGTCCCGGCATGCGCTTCGTCGCGATGCGCGTGCGTTCGATCGCCGCGATGTTGTCGCCATGCTTCGCGCCGAATGCGGAACCCGTCTCTTCCGGCGCGGCGAACGGATCGAAGCCTTCGTTGACCCAGTCACGCAGAATCGCCTTGAAGGTCGCCATGATGACGGGCGTATCGAACTGCTGCGTATGATCGACATCCGCGTCGCGGAAGCTCGCGTTATACGCGCCCGCATACATGTCGACCTTGCCGTAGTGATTGCGCGTGCCGATCACATCGTCGAAATTGACCCAGCCGTAGAAGAAGCCCCACGCGACGTCGCGCATCATCGCGCGCAGGAAGTCGTCGGCGTGCATCTGATGCGAGCGCTGTTCGCCTTTCGCGGGCCACTTGACGGTGACGAAGTAGGCGTCGCGTGAAAACTCGAAATCGCCGAGGCGGAAGGTGCGATAACCCGTAGCGGCATCCGGCTCGCCGGCGCAGACGTTTTGAACCGTGTTGACTGTGCTCATGACCCACCCAGAAAAGGTTGTGCGTTACTGAATGCAGATGTCTTTCCACTTCTCGACCGAATAGCGGCCCAGAATGGTCTGCACGAGCAGCACACCTTGTCCTGCCGTCTCGAAGCGATACGCGGCGCCCGCGGGCAACAGCGCCTGGTGGCCGCGGCGCAGCCGCACGAAGCCCATGCTCTTGCCGGAAGGCGTGCCGTCGAGCCGCACACTGCCCTCGGTTTGCGCATCGACGAGCGGGCCGTCCGAAGGCTTGATGAAATGCACGTCGATCTCGCCGTCCATCACGACGCAGAACTCGTCGTGCGATGCCGTGAACCACGGCGACACACCTTCCGCGCGCAGCGTTTCGATCACGTACTTGAGGTTCTTGCCGACCACGATCTTCTCGTACGGCGCGGCATGGCTCGCGACTTCGAACACATTCGACATCGCGTAGTGCTCGGGCTTGCCCTCGATGATTTCGATGGAGCCTTTACGGTAGTTGTCGAGACTCCCCAACCAGGTCTGCTGCATGTCTGCCTCCTTGAATCTGCGTTGATTCTGTCGTCTTGCGTGATTCCATGGACGCAAGAGTAAGTGCCGGGAGGCGCAACAGCAATGATCCGAGGTTCGGCAAATCAGAACGCTGGGTGCGGGCCGAAGACCCCAGGGAAATTACCTGGCGGCGTCGTTCAGGCCTGCGCGAAGGGCCGTGCGGGCAGCATGGGCAGTGCCGCGCTCACTGGTCGGCGAGTTCCTCGCCGACGCTCTTCGTATCTTCGTCGTCGGGTGCGATGCCGAGCGCCTTGTCCCATTGCGGCTCGCGCAGATAACGTCCGCGCAGGAAGTCGACGAACGCCTTCACCTTCGCCGTCGAGCGATGCGACGCGGGGTACACGGCCGACAGCCACAGCGGCGGCGCCGCGTAATCGGGCAGCACGCGCTCCAGCCGGCGTTCGAGCAGGTCGGCGGCGGCGACCATCGTCGGCAGATAGACGACCCCTGCGCCCGCTCGCGCGAATTCGAGCAGCAAGTGCACGCTATTGGTTTTCAGCACCGGATTCAACGCGATTTCGAAGCATTCGTTGCCCTTCATCAGCGGCCACTTGTCGCCCCACGGGTAGTACGAGTAACGCGCGAAATCGTGCCGCAGCAGATCGAGCGGCGTTTCGATGACGGGTTCTTCCTTCAGATAGCCGGGCGCCGCGCACAGCACGCCGCGCACGGGAAAGAGCCGCCGTTCGACGAGCAGATTCGACGCGGGCGGATAGATCTGCAACGCGAGATCGAAGCCTTCCTGCACGGGGTCGATCACGCGGTCGTTGACGGTCACGACGAACTCGATGCGCGGGTGCGCCTCGCGAAACTCGATCAGCGCGCGCGAGAAATGACCAAGCGCGAAACCCGGCAATACATGCACGTTGAGCGTGCCCGCCAGCGACTCGTGCTGCGCGACCGAGCGGCCGGACAGATCGTGGACCTTGTTGACGAGTTCGGCGCATTCCCGGTAATAGGTCTCGCCGATCTCCGACAGACGCACCGCGCGCGTCGAACGATGAAAGAGCGGCACGCCGAAGTGCTCTTCGAGCTGCTTCACGCGCGACGTGACGACGGATTTCGCCACGCCCAGCTGGCGCGCGGCGCTCGCGAAGCTCTGGGCCTCGGCGGCCCGCACGAACGCCTCCATCGACATGAACAGATCCATGCTGTCTCCTGTGCAACGACTGCTGAATGACGGACCGTTCTCTGCTGCGCCGCATGAAGAAGGCCGTTCCCGCTAATACAATGAGTGTACGTTTTTTCGCACGCGGCATCGCGATGCGCCGCGAATCAGGATGCCGCGTAAAAACGGCAACGCCACCGTGCAGTTTGTACAGAACACCGTGCGGCGCAACAACACGCGTTCTGACAGCGGGCCTTGCTGCACCGCGAACGCGGGCGAATCCCAAAACCTGGAACAGGCGTTGCTTTATCCGGCGACAGCCATTGGCCGGCCGCGCGGCCCCGGCGGCTGCCATCATGCGGACATGGAGGCTTCATGCGTCTGTCGATTCTCATCAATACATCCGACCCGACCGTCAATCACGACTACGCGGTGTTGTGGCTCGACACGATCAATCACGCGTGGACCTCGCAGGACCGACGCGGTGTCGAGCTGCCGTCGTCGGGCGAGGTGCGCGAGGACGGACACGTCATGTCGCTGTGCGCGCGCGGCAGCGAAGCACCGCTCGTCACGCTGTATGGCGTGCGCGTCGACCGGCACGGCAACATGACGTCGGCGCAAGGCCAGGCGACGTGGATCTCGCACTCGCGGCCCGACGCCGTCGCGGGGTTCTGGCGCTTGCAGGCCGTCGAGCGCGAGGGCTCGCCTTCGATGCGCCGTTAGGCCCTGGCCCTTAGCCATTAGCCTTTAGCCCTTAGCCGCCGTCGCCTCTCGTTCGATAAAAACGCCGTTGCTGCAGGCTGCAGCAACGGCGTTTCCACGCCTGAGCGGTGGACGCTTTCTTCAGGCAGGCACGCTCTCCGCCATCTGCCGGCGCCCCCACACGCGATGCTGCCCCACCGCTTCGATGAACGGCTTCAACACCGCCTCGACCTTGCCGTCGTCACCGATGAACACGCCCTCGCCTTTCTCGGGCAGATGCGACGCGCTCAGCACGTCCTTGCCCGCGCCCGTTGCCGCGATCGCCTTCAGATGCCGAAACGCCTCGAGCACGAAGTGGCGCGCGTCGCCCGACTGTGCGAGCGCTTTCGCGCCCTGCGCGCCGCCCACGACCACCACGCCGTCGAACATGATCGACGGCATGCCGGAGATCGTCGCATCGGGGTTCATGCCGTCGATGGGCGCGAGTGTCGGCGCGACCAGCAACGGCGTCGCGCCCTGCGACTTCAGCGCCGCCTGCACGCTCTTGATGGCGGCGCCATCGCTGCCCGGCGCCGCGAGCACCGCGATCTTGCGTGTCTTGATGCCGGGCACGCCCCGGTTCAGCAGGCTCAACGCCGGAGAGGGCTTTTGCTTGCCCACTGCCCGCGCGCCCTTGCCGGGCTTCGGCAGGCCGAGGCCTTCGGCCACTGTCGCCGCGAGGCCCGCGTCGAAGTTCGCGAGAATCTCATTGACCACGCGCGCGCGGATCTCCGGCCTGGTCACCTTGCCCAGCTCGAACTGATATGCGAGCGCGATATGCTCTTTCTCGACGTCGCTCATGCTTTGATAGAACAGTGCAGCCTGCGAGAAATGATCGGCGAACGACTCGCTGCGCACGCGGATCTTCGTGCCTTCCATCGGCTCCGCGTAGCTCTCGAAGCCGCCATCCTTCGCAGCGGGATCGGTCTCCTTCGGCCACGCGTCGCTCACTGAATTCGGCTCGTACGAAGCCTGGCCGACGTTGATCGTCTGCCTGTGCATGCCGTCGCGCTGATTGTTGACGTTCGGGCTGACGGGCCGATTGATGGGAATCTCATGGAAATTCGGGCCGCCAAGCCGGCTGATCTGCGTATCCGTGTACGAGAACAACCGCCCTTGCAGCAGCGGGTCGTTGCTGAAATCGATGCCCGGCACGACGTGACCCGGATGGAACGCGACCTGCTCGGTTTCGGCGAAGAAGTTGTCGGGATTGCGGTTCAACGTCATCTTGCCGATGATCTTCACGGGCACGATTTCTTCTGGCACGAGCTTGGTCGGGTCGAGCAGATCGAAGCCGAACGAATCCTGATCTTTCTCTTCGATGATCTGCACGCCCAGTTCGAATTCCGGATAGTCGCCGCGTTCGATCGCTTCCCACAGATCGCGCCGGTGAAAATCCGGGTCCTTGCCCGCGAGCTTTTGCGCTTCGTCCCACAGCAGCGAATACGAGCCGAGCACGGGCCGCCAGTGGAACTTCACGAACCGCATCTTGCCCTGCGCGTTGATGAAGCGGAACGTATGCACGCCGAAGCCTTCCATGGTGCGCAGGCTGCGCGGGATCGCCCGGTCCGACATGGTCCACAACACCATGTGCGTGGCCTCGGGAACGAGCGACACGAAGTCCCAGAACGTGTCGTGCGCCGAAGCGCCCGTCGGCATTTCGTTCGGCGCTTCGGGCTTCACGGCATGCACGAAGTCCGGAAACTTGATCGCATCCTGAATGAAGAACACCGGCATGTTGTTGCCCACCAGGTCGTAATTGCCTTCCGACGTGTAGAACTTCGTCGCGAAACCGCGCACGTCGCGCACGGTATCGGCGGAACCGCGCGGGCCCTGCACGGTGGAAAAGCGCACGTACACGGGCGTTTGCACCGATGGGTCCTGTAGAAAGGCAGCCTTGGTGTATTCGGCCATCGGTTCGTACACCTGAAACACGCCGTGTGCGGCCGAGCCGCGCGCATGCACGATGCGCTCGGGAATGCGCTCGTGGTCGAAGTGCGTGATCTTTTCACGCATGATGAAATCTTCCAGCAACGACGGACCGCGCGGACCCGCGCGCAACGTGTTCTGGTTATCCGCGATCTTCACGCCCTGGTTCGTGCGCAGCGCTTCGTTTTGCGGACGCACGCGAGAGCGTTCGAGATCCTTCGACTTGAGATCTTCCGCCGGCGCGGAAGGTTGCTGGTTACGCTGCCTGTTTGCCATCTATGGAACTCCTTTGCGTGAAAGCCGCGCGACGCGTGGGGCGTCTGCGCCTGTGTCGTCGATGGTTCTACGCAAGCACCGTTCCAGACGGAAGTGACTCACGACGAGTCGGCCGCGCAGCTAGCGGGGCACGGGGTTTGCGCTAGTGGATGCACGGGCGGGCCAACAGCACCGACTCGTGACGATCAAACCATCTGGGAGGTTCGACCATGAAACGCGCGATGAAGAAGGTACTTGCTACTGCCCTGGTCATGGCTTTGTCTGGCGGTGTCTATGCGCAAGGAGCAGGCGGCGGCGCTGCTGGCGGCGGTAACGGCGCGGGCGGCGGTTCGTCCGGCAACGGTGTGGGCGCGGGCGGCGGCAACGCGGGCGGCGCAGGCGGCGTGGCAACGCCCGGCGCGGGCGTGAACCGCATGCAGCGCGGCAGCACCACCGACAGCGGCTACGGCACGCCGGGCACGACTGCGACAGGCGGCGGCACGGGCACAGGCACGGGTTCGACGCCGAACAGCGCAGGCATGAACCGTTCGCACAACGGCACCATGCAGCAACGAGGCACCATGCAGCAGAACGGCACGACGCAGCCGGGCACGAACGGCACGAACCAGGGCGGACAGTAATGCCCATCGGGTCATAGGAAACGGCGGCTGTTCACGCGCCCCGGCGTCGTCCCGACGCCGGGGCGCTTCGCGTTTGCCGTTTGCCGCGCCCGCTTGCGTCGACGCGCGCGATGAACTTCCGCCGTGTCGCGCGAGTCCATTGATGCACGGGCGCACGCCTGCCGACACCGCCTGTTCCTTTGCGGAGACAAGCCTTGAGCCAACAGACAGACCTGATCGTCGCGCGTCCCGAAGGCCTGTACTGCCCGCCAGGCGACTTCCATATCGATCCGTGGCGGCCTGTCGAGCGCGCGGTCATCACGCATGCCCATGCCGATCACGCACGCTTTGGGCATCGCCGCTATCTCGCCGCTGAACCCGGCGCCCTGGTGCTGCAATCGCGGCTGCCGGGCATCGCGTTGCAGACGCTCTCATATGGCGAGCGCATCACGATCAATGGCGTCGCCGTGTCGCTGCATCCGGCGGGGCATGTGCTGGGCTCGGCGCAGGTGCGCGTCGAATATCGCGGCGAAGTGTGGGTCGCATCCGGCGACTACAAGCTCGACGCCGATCCCACTTGCGCGCCGTTCGAGCCCGTGCGCTGCGATACGTTCATCACCGAGTCCACCTTCGGTCTGCCCATCTATCGCTGGGACGCGCCGCAAACGGTGTTCGACGGCATCGACAGCTGGTGGCGCCACAACGCGGCCACGGGTCGCGCCTCCGTGCTGTTCTGCTATTCGTTCGGCAAGGCGCAACACATTCTCGCGGGGATCGATGCGGGCATCGGGCCGATCTTCTGTCACGGCGCGGTCGATCCGTTGAATCGCGCATATCGCGCCGCGGGCGTCGCGCTGCCGCCCGTGCGCCTCGTCAGCGAAATTCCCGCGAAGCAGAAAGAGGCGTTCCGGCAGGCGCTCGTGATCGCGCCGCCGTCCGCGCAGGGCAGCGCGTGGCTGCGGCGCTTCGGCGAATACAGCGACGCGTTCGCGTCAGGCTGGATGCGCCTGCGCGGTACGCGCCGTCGGCGCGGCGTCGATCGCGGCTTCGTGCTGTCCGATCATGCCGACTGGCCCGGCCTGCAAACGGCCATCGCCGCGACGGGCGCGCAGCGCGTGATCGTCACGCATGGACAGGTCGAGCCGATGGTGCGCTGGCTGCGCGAGCAAGGCCTCGAAGCAGGCGCATTCGCAACCGAGTATGGCGACGACGCAATCGAAGCAGACGCAGCAGCGGCCAGCGAAGGCGAACCTGCCATGAGCGCTGGCGTATCGACGCCCGGCGTATCGACGCCCGGCGTATCGACGCCCGACGTATCGACGCCCGACGTATCGACGCCCGAAACATCATGAAGCGCTTCGCCACGCTCTACACAGCGCTCGATGCCACGACATCGACGCGCGACAAGCTCGACGCGCTGACCACCTACTTCCACGCCACGCCGCCCGAAGACGCCGCGTGGGCGTCGTATTTTCTCGCGGGCGGCAAGCCGCGCCAGTCGGTGCCGACGCGTCTGCTGACCGACATCGCGCGCACGCGCGCCGGCCTGCCCGAGTGGCTGTTCGAAGAGTCGTATCAGGCCGTCGGCGATCTCGCGGAAACCATCGCGCATGTCTTGCCGCCCGCCGCGCGCACCTCGGAGCTTGGCCTCACCCAGTGGATCGAGGAGCGCATCCTGACGCTGCGTGGCGCGTCCCCGGACGCGCTGCGCGAGCGGCTCGTCGCGTACTGGGACGAACTCGACTGGAGTGGCCGCTTTCTGTTGACGAAGCTGATCGGTGGCGGGTTTCGTGTCGGCGTGGCGCGGCAACTCGTGGTGCGCGCGCTCGCCGATGTCGCAGGCGTCGATCACAAGCTGATCGCGCAGCGCATGGTCGGCTGGACCGATTCGCGCCAGCCGCCCGACGCCGCGCGCTATCTGCGCCTGATCGCACCCGCGCCTTCCGGCGACGCAAGCGAGGATGCGCAAGCCGCGCATAACCGCCATGAAAGCGAACTGGGCCTGCCCTACCCGTTTTTTCTCGCACATCCCTTGCAGGCCGATCCCGCGACGCTCGGCGAGCCGTCATCGTGGTTCGCTGAATGGAAGTGGGACGGCATCCGCGCACAAGTGGTGAGACGCGATGGCCGCGTATGGGTGTGGTCGCGCGGTGAAGACCTGATCACGGACCGCTTTCCGGAAGTCGTCGCGCTGGGCGAGACGCTGCCCGACGGCACCGTGCTCGACGGTGAAATCCTCGCCTGGGACCCCGGCGCGCTCGCGCCGCTGCCGTTCGCGCGGCTGCAACCGCGCATCACACGCAAGTCGCTGACGAAGCGCGTGCTCGCCGAATCGCCCGCCACCTTTCTCGCCTACGACCTGCTCGAAGCGAACGGCGACGATCTGCGCATGCAGCCGCTGCACGAACGGCGTGCCCGGCTCGATGCGCTGGGCGCGGCGCTCGCAGGCACGCTCGCGAAAGACCTGCTGCGCGTGTCGCCGCTCGTCGACGCGACCGACTGGAACACGCTTGCCACGATGCGCGACGAGAGCCGCGCGCGCGGCGTCGAAGGGCTGATGCTGAAGGAGCGCGCGTCGATGTATGGCGTGGGGCGAACCAAGGCGTCGGGCACCTGGTGGAAGTGGAAGATCGACCCCTACGCCGTCGATGCCGTGCTGATCTACGCGCAACGCGGCCACGGCCGCCGCGCGAGCCTGTACACGGACTTCACGTTCGCCGTCTGGGACGAGGCTGACGGCGTGCGCACGCTCGTGCCCTTCGCGAAGGCGTACTCGGGCCTCACCGACGAGGAGATGCGCGAGGTCGATGCCATCGTGCGCAAGACCACCGTCGAGAAGTTCGGCCCCGTGCGCAGCGTCACGCCGACGCTCGTGTTCGAGCTCGGCTTCGAAGGCATTCAGGCGAGTCCGCGTCACAAATCGGGCGTGGCCGTGCGCTTTCCGCGCATGCTGCGCTGGCGCACCGACAAGCCGATCGACGACGCCGACACGCTGGCGACGCTAAAGGGTTTCATCGACGAACGCGAACGCGCGCGCTGATGTCCGCATTTTTGTGCATTCTAGCCAACGGTGTCAAAATACGGCTTTGAGCATTTCGAGGACCGAGGCAAACCATGGCAGGAGTTCGTCAGTTCAATGAAGACGACGCCTTCGCACACGCGCTGGATGTCTTCTGGCGCAAAGGCTTTCGCGCCACGTCGATGCTGGACCTCGCCGAGGCGACGGGCGTGCAGCGCGGCTCGCTGTATAACGCATACGGCGACAAGGAAGAGATCTTCATACGCGTGTTCGAACGCTATGCGCAGCGTTTCGTCGCGGACGCGCGCAAGGCGCTCGACAAGCCCGATCTGCATGACGCGCTGACGTCGTTCTTCACGTTCGCGATCCGCTCGATCTCGCAGGGCACGCCCACGCGCGGCTGTCTGTCGACGAAAACCGCTGTCGAGCTCGAACCTGACTCGCCGCGTCCGCGCGAGGCGTTGCAGGCCATGCTCGACGCGCTCGAAGCGGCCCTCCTGAGCGTGCTCGACACGAAAGAAGCGCGCGCGCAATTGACGCTGCCGCCGCAGCAGGCGGCCAACCTGATCGTCACGACGACGCGTGGCATCGCGGTGATGGAGCGCGTCTACGGCGATCCGAAGAAACTCCGGCAGACGGCGTTCGCACTCGTCGATGCGCTGGTGCGCAAGCACTAACCCACGCGCGTCAACCGGAACGCGTACGTCACATAAGGCACGGTCACCGTATCGTGCGCGGCGAGCGCCGGCTCCGATGCGATCAGCGCGCGCACTTCGCGTTCGACCTGCGCCCACGCTTCAGGCGGCAACGCGAGAATGAAGCTGGTCGAGTGCACGCGCGTCACGATCACATCTTCGACGGACCCTGTATGTCCGTGCGGCATGTGCCGTTCTTCCAGATTGCCGAAACCCTCGGACGGGAATACCTTGCGCCACTCGCCCGTGTGATAGCGCGGCGCATCGCCTTCGCGCGCGTTGACGATCGCGTCGAGCCGCTCGACCCACGGCACGCGCGCATCGCGCACGTTCCACACGAGCCCGAGATGACCGCCCGGTTTCAGCACGCGGCGAATCTCGGCAAGGGCGGCGGGCGTCGCGAACCAGTGAAACGACTGCGCGCACAGCACGGCATCGATGGATGCGTCGGCGAATGGCAAGCATTGCGCGGTGCCCTCGCGCACGTCGACTTGCGGCAGCGCAGCGGCGATTTTTTCGCGCATCTGCGCGACGGGTTCGACGGCAATCACGCTCGCGCCCGTTTCGACGAGACGCGGCGTGAACTTGCCCGTGCCCGCGCCGAGATCGACGGCCGTCTTGCCCGGGCCTAGCGCCAGCTCGCCTTTCAGCCAGCCTGCCAGTTCGGGCGGATAGTCGGGACGGCCTTTGACGTAAGTATCCGCGCCCTTCGTATAGCCTTCCGAGGCAGCGTGATGAACATGTGGCACATGGGGCGTTGGGTCGGTCATATCGGTATTTGCAGTATGAAGAGTCTCATTGTGAACGATTCATTTACGCGCGAGCAAATGATCGTGTCCATGATGCACTGCCGCATCGAATGGAGGTCAATGGAGGTCGCTTCGTGCCATAGCCATGACGCTTCGCAACGCAGGCGGGCATCGCTCTTGCGAGACTGTCGCGCGCGCGTGCACAGCGCGATAATGGTTTTCACACGTCAGCGCGCAGCGCATGGAGGTCGGCATGCAAGGCAGCCAGCTCACCGTGTTCGCGGCCACGACCGGCCCGCGCAAGCACCATCAGACGACAGTCGGCTGGATACTCGACGAAGCGCGGCAAGCGGGCATCCAGGGCGCGACGGTGTTCGAAGTCAGCGAATGCGTGGACGTGCACGGCAAATATCATGCGGCGCGCTTTGTCGAGCTTGCCGAACAGCCTGTCGCCATCACGCTGGCGGGAGAAAGCGCGCGGGTCGATGCGCTGCTCGAGCGCCTGCGGCAAGGCGACGTGCCGCTTTTCTATACGCGCTGCGCAGTCGATTACGAGGTGCTCGGCAGCGCTGTCCCGTGAATGCGCGTAATCTGGTTCACGTCTGACGCACACAGCGATGCACACGCTTACCGCCCTGGCCGCTAGCGGTGCAACGCGAATCCGGGCGACAGGAGAAACGCGATGAAAACAGAGCCAAGACTCTTGCATGATGTCGGACTGTTCGATGCGGTGTTCGCTTACGTTCAGGACAAGGACCCGACGGTGCACGCGGGGGCGATGTTCGGCTGCCCGGCTGCGTTCGTCGGCTCGAATCTCGCGTTTTGCGTGTACGGCAGCGGCATTGGCATCAAGCTGCCTGCCGAGCGCGCTGCGATGCTGGTCGACACGGGCCGTGCGTTCGCCTTCCAGCCGTATGGCCGCTCGGCGATGCGCGAATGGGTCGAGATACGGATACCGCGCGAGCGCGTGGGTGAAATTGCCTCCGTGCTGATCGAAGCGGTCGAATATGCACGGCATCACGTGAGCCATGCGGGCGCCAGGGCGCCGTCGGCTTCGGCGTCGCGGGCGTAGCGATGAACGGCTGTCAATTGACTTTCTGCACTGAGCGCAACCGGCGGCACGGTCATCAGACCGTGTGCGAATGGCTGCTGCACGAGGCGCGTGGGCTTGGGATTCGCGGCGCGACGGTGATCAGTTGCGCGCAGGGCGTCGGGCATGCGGGTGCTCTTCATGCTGCGCATGCACTCTCGCTCGGCGACCAGCCGCAGCAGGTGATCCTCGCGGCCACCGACGCTGACGCGGATCGACTGCTGGAGATCGTGCGGGCGGCGAATGTGCATGTGTTCTTTACGCGTACGCGGGTGGAGTTCGGTTGGATTGGGGGTGATGAGGCGGATGCCGGGGCAGAGGGGCGTCATCGTCGGCTGTTCAGCCGTCACGGAAGGTGATCTGGGGTTGGGTGTTTTTTGCCCGCGTACGCGGGGGATTTCGCGGTGCGAGCGTTGCTCTTGGGCGGCGTCGTGGCTGGCTTTGTCTGCGACTGCTGGGCGCGGGCTTTTGCTTTGCGCTCGCCGTCCGCGGTTTTGGGTTTTGGGTTTTGGGTTTTGGGTTTTGGGTTTTGGGTTTTGGGTTTT
>NZ_JAGUUD010000127.1:0-21951 GCF_020177535.1 Paraburkholderia sp. XV
CCGCCCCGCACAGGGGCGACGCGTGAAGCTAGATAACGTAACGCGGATGCCAGCGAAAGCAAAGGCAAATCGCGGATACCAGCGAAAACAACAATCAAACCACCCAGCGTCGCAGACAAAAGAAACCCCTTACCCCTTCCGCTGCAAAGCAAACAACGTCCCAGCAATCAAGATAAACGCCCCGATAATAACCTTCTGCCAGGTACTAGGCACCCCAACCAGAATAAGCACGCTATTAATGAGCGTAACAAGCACGACCCCAAGCAGCGTGCCAACTACAGTCCCCGTCCCACCGGTAATCCGGGCCCCGCCCAAAATCACCGCAGCGATCACATCGAGTTCAGTACCGACAAGATCAAAAGGATTCGCGAGCCGGTTATTCGACACATGCAGAATGCCTGCAATACCCGCAAGCATCCCCGTATAACCGAACACAAAAAGATGAATAGCCCGCAGGTTATAGCCAAGCCGCTCGGCAATGGCAAGACTGCCACCCATGGCATACACACCGCGCCCCATCATCGTGCGATTAAGCAGCCACCACGTGACAACAGCAGCAATCACGAGCGCCAGCACAGACGCAGGCAACACCGCCCGCAGCCCATCCGCCGTGTGGTAAAAGAACAGCGGAATACGCCCAAAATGATCCATGCTGTGCGGAATGTTCATAAAGAACGTCGTGCCGATAAACGTCAGCAAAATCCCGCGATACAGATACTGCGTGCCGATCGTCACGATCAGCGAAGGCGCCTTCAGCCGATGCACCAGCAAGCCATTGATCACACCAAGCACAATACCGCCCACCGCGCCAACAACAAGAATCAGCGCAAACGGCGCATCCGGCCACCAGGCAAACACAGCCTTGGTAATCGCATACATGGTGAGCGCGCCAATCGCCGTGAACGACACGTCAATACCACCCGACGCGAGCACAACGAGCGTCCCCAGCGCGAACAGCGACATCGTCGTCGCCGAATGCAACAGATCGAACAGCGTCGCAAGCTGAAAGAAGCGCGGATTGATCGCGCCAACGATCACGCACGTCACGACGATCAGCGCCGCCGTGAACCACTCCGGGTTGCGCGAGAACTTCGCGCGCCACGTGGGCGGCTTCACCTCGGGCGCGATTTCGACGACGTTGGGGGTAGTCACGGTCCGGTCCATGATAGACGACATCTTATGCAGCCTCTGACAGCAAAGCGTGATAAAGCTCCGCTTCGTTCAACTGATCCGCGCGATACTGATTCGCCACGCGGCCTTTCTTCATCATCAGAATGCGATCGCAGTTCTGCAGCAGCTCGGGCAGGTCATCGCTGATCAGAATGATGCCTATGCCACGCTGCGACAGCTTCTGCATGATCCGATAAATGATGTCCTTCGAGCCCACATCCACGCCGACAGTCGGCCCGTGCAGAATCAGCACGCGCGGATCGATCGCCAGCCAGCGGCCAATCAGCACGCGCTGCTGGTTGCCGCCCGACAGCGACTGCACCGGCTTGTCGACACCAGGCGTCGCAATCTGCAAGTCCTTCACCGTCTGCTCGGCAAGCTGCTGCGCGCGCGCACGGTCGATCTGTCCAAAGCGGTCGCGCAAGCTCGAAATCATCGCCGTGATCACGTTGTCGCGAATCGGCTTGTCGAGAAAGAGCCCTTCGTTCAGGCGATCTTCGGGAACATAGCCGATCCGATGATCCTTCGCGTGCGCTGGCGTGCGCAACACCACGTGCCTGCCTTCGAGCGTGACCGTGCCGCTCTCGGCCGGCGCGACACCCGCCAGCGCGCGCGCCAGTTCGTTGCGGCCCGAATCGAGCAGTCCCGTGACGCCGAGAATCTCTCCACGATGCAGTGCGAACGACACATCGCGGAACTGCGCGCCGCGCGTGAAGCCCTTCACGTCGAGCACGACTTCCTTGCCGACTTCGCCTTCACGATACCGCTCGCTCGACAGATGACGGCCTGTCATCAGCTCGCTGATCTGCGTTTTCGTGTAATCGGCGATCGGGCCTTGCGCCATCTTCTGGCCGTCACGCAGCACGATCACTTCACCGCCGATCGCATAGCACTCGTCGAGCTTGTGACTCACGAACAGCACCGTCACGCCCTGCGCGCGCAGATTCGCGAGCACGGCGATCAGGTTGTCCACTTCCTTTTGCGTCAGCGACGTGGTCGGCTCGTCCATGATGACGAACTTCGCTTCGCTCGCAATCGCACGCGCGATCGCCACGAGTTGCCGCGTCGCGAGCGGCAACTGTTCGATCAGCGTCGACTGGAATCCGGCGTCGCCCGGCAGGCCTACGGCTTCGAGTGCTTTCGCCGCGGTGCGCGCGAGCGCCTTGCGATCGAAGGTACGCGTGAGGCGACCATTGTGTTCGGCAAGCTCCGACGTCAGCGCGACGTTTTCGGCGACGCTCATGTTCGGCAGCAGCGACAGGTCCTGATAGACCGTCTCGATGCCTGCCGCCAGCGATTCGAGTGCCGACAGCCGGGCATGCGAAACGCCTTCGATGATCAGCTCGCCTTCATCGGGCGGCTGCGCGCCGGAGATGATCTTGATGAGCGTGCTCTTGCCGCAGCCGTTTTCGCCGAGCAGGTGATAAATCTGCCCGCGCTCGAATGACAGGCTCACGCCGCGCAATGCATGCACGCCCGTGAACCGCTTGTGTACGCCGACCACCTGCAGGAACGGCGTGGAGGAAACGTTTTGATTCATGCTGAAAAGCCGTGCTCCAGATGAATGTCGAAGCGTGCGGGCTCTCGCTCGCGAATGCCCGCACGCGGTGATGCCGCGATCAGAAGTTGTATTGCTTGTAGTTCGTCTTGTCGACGTTCACCCAGCCCTGGCCGCGCACGATGATGCCCTTGCCCGGACCCTTCTCGACCGTCACCTTCGTATAGCCCGGAATGCCGAGGTCGGCGCCGTTCTGCACGGTCTTGCCGTCGACCAGCATCTGCGCGACCTTGTTCATCGCGAGACCGGCCAGCTTCGGGTCCCAGAACGCGATGCCGTTCACCGCACCGCTTTCGAGGAACTTGCCCGCTTCCGTCGGCAGGCCCGTGCCGTACACGCAGATCTTGCCTTGCATGCCCGCCTCTTCAACCGCGCGGCCAATGCCGATCACATCCAGCGACGACGAACCCTGGAAGCCCTTCAGGTCGGGATGCTTGCGCAGCACTTCCTTCGCGACTTCATACGCTTTCTCGCCGTCGTTATTCGTTTCGAGCTTCGGCTCGACGAGATTCAACTTCGGATACTTGGCCTTCGCATTGTTGATGCCGCCGTCGGCCCATTGCACCTGCGAGCGGCTGCCGAGCGAGCCTACCAGCACGGCCCACTTGCCGTCCTGATGCATGCACGATGCGAGACGCTCGTTCAGGCCCGCGCCGTATGCGGAGTTGTCGAAGGCCTCGATGTCGACCATCGTGTTCTTCGCGTTGTCCGCTTCATGCGTGACGACCTTGATGCCGCGATCCATCGCCTTTTTCAGCGCGGGTTCGAGCGTGGGCGGATCGTACGGAACGACGGCGATGGCCGTCACTTTCTTCGCGATCAGGTCTTCGATGATCTTCAGCTGCTGCGCGGCATCGGCGCGGCCCGGGCCCGTCTGATACGCCTGCACGCCGGGGTTGTCCCTCGCGAACTCCTTGACGCCTTCGTCCATCCGGTTGAACCAGTTGATGCCCGTTACCTTGACGACCGTGACGATCGTTTCGTTGGTTGCGGCCTGCGCGGCGGCGATCACGCCGAGGGCGAGTGCGCCGGTTGCAAGGGCGGCGCTCAGTCGGGTCAGTTTCATGTGTTTGTCTCCGTTGCCTTTAGTGATCTGGTCATTGAGTTAGTGTCGCCCCTTCATATGCACGCGGAAATCCAGGGCCCCGATGTCCGCTGAAACTATCGCTGCAACGCTAGCGCCTTTGATTCGGCTGCGCGAAACCGAAGATCGCGCGCACGCGCTCGCCGCCCGCAAATGCGAGTGACGCGAGCAGCAGGAAACCCCACGCGCAATCGCCGAAAAACTGCGACACGCCGAGCAGATTGAAGAAGCTCGACAGAAACTGCAGCACCGTCGCCGCGAAGAACACGCAGACGATGCGGCCATAACCGCCCTCCGGATTCACGCCGCCCATCACGGCAATCAGGATCGCGATCAGCAGATACGAATTGCCGTAGTCCCACTTCGCACTCGACGTGTGCGTGACGCTGATCAGTCCCGCGAGCGATGCGAGGATGCCGCACATCATGTACGTGAGAATCAGCATCCGCGCGCGCGGAATGCCCGTGTAGAACGCCGCCTTCGGGTTCGTGCCCATCAGATACAGACGCAGGCCGAACGGGCTGCGCCGCAGCAGCCAGCCGAGCACGACGACAGCCGCAATGAAGATCACGAACGACACGGGCACCTGGAACCACGTGCCATTGCCGATATCCGACAACGGCTCGACATAATCGACGTGCACCGACGCGCCATTGCTCAACACGACGGCACAACCCGTGAACAGCAACTGCGTGCCGAGCGTGCAGAGAATCGGCGTGAGGCGCAAACGTGCGATCACGATGCCGTTCACGAGCCCGCCAATGGCGCCCATGCACACGACGATCGCGCAGAACACGCCCGTATAGAGCATCGGCGCATCGTCGCCGCTGATGAACTTCGGCACGACCAGCGCCGCGACCATGCCCGACAGGTTCGCGAGCCCGACGCCCGACAGGTCGATGCCGCCGTTGCCCGACACCATCGACAGCATGATGCCGAGCGCGAGCAGCCCGAGTTCGGGCAACTGGCCGCCCATCGACTGCAGGTTGTCGAGCGAGACGAACTGACCGTGCGAGATCCATGTCGCGGCGAGCACGACGAGCACGTTCACCGCTAGCAGAAAGTTCAGTTGCCGGTCGCGGAACAGGCCGGAGGAAAGCGAGGACTTCATGTCGAAACGAACTCCTTCATGCCGCGCGCCGCACCGGGCGGCGCACGCGCTCAATGCGTTGAAACGGGATGACCGGCCTGGGCCAGCACGTCGTTGACTTCGGCGAGCGTGGGCATCGAAGGCGCGGTGCCGGGCCGCGTCACCGAAATGCCCGCCAGCGCGCAGCCGAAGCGCGTTGCCTCGACGGCATCCGCGCCGCGCGCAAGCGCTGCCGCGAAGCCGCCCGTGAAGCCATCGCCCGCGCCTGCGGTTTCAACCACGCGTCCACACTGGAACGCGGGCACGAACACCGATTGCTCCGCCGAATGCAGCAACGCGCCCGCTTCGCCGAGCGTCACGATCACATTGCGCACGCCTTTCTTCAGCAGCACGTCAGCGGCACGGCGCGCATCGTCCACATTGCCGACCTCGATGCCCGTCAGCGCGGTCGTCTCCGTTTCGTTCGGCGTGATGTAGTCGCACAGCGGGAAGATGCTGTCGTCGAGCGGCAACGCGGGCGCGGGATTGAACACGGTCGTCACGCCATGCTTGCGCGCGATTTCGAGGCCATGCTTCGCAGCGCCGACCGGCTGTTCGAGTTGGGTGACGAACACGCGCGCCGAGGCGATATCCGCCTCGATCGCATCGACGTCGCCTGCATTCATCGTCGCTGCCGCGCCGGACGCGACGATGATCGCGTTCTTGCCCGTGGTGTCGTCGACGAAAATGTGCGCCGCGCCCGTCGATGCGCCGTCGATCACCGACGCACGCGACGTAATGCCCTCGACGTCCCAGGTGGCCCGCGCGATCTGGCCGAACGCGTCGTTGCCGATGCGCGTGCAGAACACCACGTCGGCGCCCGCACGCGCCGCCGCGACGGCCTGGTTCGAGCCCTTGCCGCCCGGGCCCATCTTGAACGCATTGCCCGCGATCGTTTCGCCGATCAACGGCATGCGGTCCGCGCGAAACGTGAGATCCGTCACATAGATGCCGAGAATGACGACGCGGCCTTCTTTCTGTTGCGTGGCCATCGTCATGCCTTTGGTGCGTCGGGCGCGAGCAGCACGCCCTTCTTGAAGATGAAGCAGCCGTAGCCGCGCGTTTCGCCCGTGGCGATCACGCAGTAGGCTTTCTTCGCGCGTGCATAGAACGCGAAGCGCTCGATGCCGACGAACGGCACGTCGCGCCCTTCGGCCTCGTTCACTTCGGCTTGCGCTTCGCGCTGCACGGCGGGAAGCGTGTTCGGCTCGCCGACCACTTCCATGCGCGAGGCGGGATCGTCGACGAACGTATCGAGCGGCAGCACCGACAGCAGCGCGCGAATCGCGCGCGGCGCATCGACGCCGTCGAGCCGCAGCAGTTTGCCCGTCACGGACTCCCGCGCGACCGAGTCGCCCGGAAAGTTCGCGTCGCAAATCACCACTTCGTCACCGTGGCCCATCGCGCGCAGCGCGTGCAGCACATCGGCGTTCAACAGCGGGTCCAGATTCTTCAGCACGTTGTCTCCTCCGTTATTCGGTTGGCGCGCTATCGTTCTGTCATGCCCTGTCAGGCGATCAGAAAGCGATCAGTCGCCATACGGTATCCAGATGTTCTTGACTTGTGTTGCATGGCGCAGAAACGCCGGGCCTTCGCTCGATGTGTCGAACCAGTCGAACGCACGGCCATGGTCGACGAACGTGCGCTTCAGGTTGCCCACCGACTCGCGTTCGGCAAGCGCCGAATCTTTCGCGAAGCCGAAGCACCACAGCGCATCGACATCGTCGTGCTTCGCGAGCGCCGGCAGCAGCGCATCGCGTTCGCCCGTCACGATGTTGAGCACGCCCGCGGGCACGTCCGACGTCTCCACAATCTGATAGAAGTCGGTCACTGTAAGCGGACTCGACGAACTCGGCAAGGCAACCACACGATTTCCCATCGCGAGCGCAGGGGCAATCAGCGAAATGAAAGACAGCAACGGCGCTTCATCCGGGCACGCAATGCCGATCACGCCGAGCGGCTCGTTCATCGCGAGCGCGACGCCGCGCAGCGGCGGCGCATGCACCGCGCCGTCGAACTTGTCGGCCCACGCGGCATACGTGAAGAGCCGCGTCACCGACGCATCCACTTCGCGCCGCGCTTGCGCAACGCTCGCGCCCGTTCGCTTTACCAGTTGATGCACGAATTCATGCGCGCGCACCGCAAGATTTTCAGCGAGGTAATAGATCACCTGTGCGCGGTTGTGCGCGGTGGCCTGCGACCACTTCTGCGCGCCACGCGCCGCCGCGACGGCATTGCGGATGTCCTTGCGATTGCCCTCGCCCACTTCGCCGACGAGCGCGCCATCGGCGCCGTAGACGGGCAGCGTGTAGCCGCTGTCCGGCCGCGCCTGCTTGCCGCCGATAAAGAGCTTCGCGGTGCGGTCGATCGCCAGCACATCGGCGGTTTGTTCAAACTCATGCGCTTGCGCCGACACCTCCGTCACGCGATGCACCGGGCGACGCTCACCGAGCGCGAGCCATGCCTTCGGCTTCACATATTCGTAGATGCCTTCGCGGCCGCCTTCGCGTCCGTAGCCCGACTCGCGATAGCCGCCGAAGCCGACGGCCGCGTCGAACAGGTTCGTCGCGTTGACCCACACCACGCCGCACGCGAGGCGCGGCGCGATATCGAGCGCGCGGCCGATCGTCTCGCTCCAGATGCTTGCGGCGAGTCCGTAGCGCGTGTTGTTCGCGAGCGCGACGGCTTCGTCGGGCGTGCGGAACGTCATCGTCACGAGCACGGGGCCGAAGATTTCTTCCTGCGCCAGCGTCGAGGCGGGCGCGACGCCTGTGACGAGCGTCGGCGGATAGAAGCAGCCGCCCGCGGGCACCGTGGTTTGCGTCGACTGATAGATTTCGCAACCTTCCAGACGGCCCGCTTCGACCAGTGAGTCAATGCGCTCCAGTTGCACCTTATCGACAATCGCGCCGATATCGATGCTCTTGTCGAGCGACGGGCCGACGCGCAGCGTCGCCATGCGGCGCTTGAGCTTGTCGATGAAGCGCGCAGCGACGCCTTCCTGCACGAGCAGACGCGAGCCCGCGCAGCACACCTGCCCCTGGTTGAACCAGATCGCGTCGACCACGCCTTCGACAGCACCGTCGAGATCGGCATCGTCGAACACGATGAACGGCGACTTGCCGCCCAATTCCAGCGTCAACGACTTGCCCGTGCCCGCCGTTGCCGCGCGGATCAGGCGGCCCACTTCCGTCGAGCCCGTGAACGCGATCTTGTCGACGCCCGCATGTTCGACCAGCGCGGCGCCCGTGCGTCCGTCCCCCGTCACCACGTTCAGCACGCCCTTCGGCAAGCCCGCGCGGTGCGCGAGTTCGGCGAACAGCAGCGCCGTCAGCGGCGTGTATTCGGCCGGCTTCAGCACGACGCAATTGCCCGTGGCGATAGCGGGCGCGATCTTCCATGCGAGCATCAGCAGCGGGAAATTCCACGGCACGATCTGGCCGATCACGCCGAGCGGCGCGAAGTCCTTGAACTCGCTGTCCTGCAGTTGCGCCCAGCCCGCGTGATGCAGAAAGTGCCTTGCTACCAGTGGGATATCGATGTCGCGCGTTTCGCGGATCGGCTTGCCGTTGTCCAGCGCTTCGAGCACGGCGAACAGGCGGCTGTGACGCTGGACCATTCGCGACAGCGCATACAGATGACGCGCGCGGCCCGCGCCGCCCAGCGCGAGCCAGCCCGGCTGCGCGGCCCGCGCAGCGGCAACGGCGGCGTCCACATCCGCTGCGTCGCCTTGCGCGATGTGCGCGAGCAACCCGCCAGTGGCCGGTTCGTGCGACGCGAAACGCTCGCCTGCTGCGGGCGCGCGCCATCCGCCGTCGACGAAATGGCCAAATGTCGCGTCATGCTGCGCAAGCCAGGCGCGCGCAGGCTGATCGTCCTCGGGTGCGGGACCGTACTCCATTGATGAAAAATACTCGGCTACGCTCATGGGATCGATCTGCTCAGGCAACAGGGTGGCGGTTGAAGGCGGAATAGCGGCCAGTCGCGTAATGCTCGAGCTGGCGTTCGATATCGGCGAGAAGACTGGAAGCCCCGAAGCGGAACAGTTCGGGTTCGAGCCACGCGCGGCCCAGTTCTTCTTTCATCAGGATCTGATACAGCAGCGCCGTCTTGGCGTTCGACACGCCGCCCGCCGGCTTGAAGCCAATCAGGATGCCTGTGCGCGCCTGGTATTCGCGGATCATGCGCGCCATCACGAGCGACACGTCGAGCGTCGCGTTGACACCCTCCTTGCCCGTCGACGTCTTGATGAAATCGGCGCCCGCCATCATGCAGATCATCGATGCCCGCGCAACGTTCGACAGCGTCTGGATATCGCCCGTCGCGAGAATCGCTTTCAGATGCGCTTCGCCGCATGCGGCGCGGAACTCGCGCACTTCGTCGTACAGCGCCTGCCAGTTGCCTGTCAGCACGTGCTCGCGCGTGACGACGATGTCGATTTCCCGCGCACCGTCGGCCACCGATGCCTCGATTTCCTTCAGCTTCAGCGGATGCGGAATCAGGCCCGCCGGAAAACCCGTCGATACCGCCGCAACAGGAATGCCGCTGCCCGATAGCGCATCGACGGCAGCCGCGACGTAGCGGTGATACACGCACACGGCGCCCGTCGTGATGGTATGCGGCGGCACGCCGAGCGCCGCCAGAATGTCGGCGCGCACCGGCTGTCTCGCTTTCGCGCACAGACGCCGCACGCGGCCTTCCGTGTCGTCGCCGTTGAGCGTCGTAAGGTCGATGCAGGTGACGGCTTTCAGCAGCCATGCGGCCTGCGCATCTTTCTTGACGGTGCGGCGGGTGCCGAGCGTCGCCGTGCGCCGCTCGACAGCCGACTGGTTGACGCGCAACCCGTCGAGCCACGCGAGATCGAAAGGCACGCCCGGGTTACGGGCGGGATGAACGTGGGCCGCACGCCGCAGCGCGACGACCGACGAGGACTGGGTAGGAGCTTCAGGCATGGACATCCGCAAGTTTGTGCAATGCACCGCAACGGCTGATGGTTTATTTGCATGCATCGTACATCGCTTGAGAGGATTCTAACAAGCTTCGTTACGATCGTTTCCAGCACTCACGAACGCGGCAGGCCCGGCGCACACGTGCGAAAGTCTTGTCCAGTAAGGCTTTGTTCGTAGCCGGCAGCGCGCATCGGTGTTTTCACCAGGGTGTGACGGGAGGTGACCGGGGTAAGCGGCCTCACAACCGTTGGAACGGCGCTTGCGGCAAGCCGTCAGGGTCGGGGTGACGGGCGGGGGACACGCACATGAACGTGAAGATCGGCATTTCGGGTTGGCGCTACGATGGCTGGCGCGGCGTGTTCTATCCGCAGGGACTGGCGCACAGGCGCGAACTCGAATTCGCGTCGCGCGCCGTCGACACCATCGAGATCAACGGCTCGCACTACTCGCTGCAAAGCATCGGCAGTTATCTGTCGTGGTATGAGGCGACGCCCGACGGCTTCACGTTCAGCGTCAAAGGCCCTCGTTATCTCACGCACATGCTGCGCTTTCGCGACGAGACCGCACTGCCGGCGATCGCAAACTTCTTTGCGTCCGGCGTATTGGCGCTACGCGACAAGCTCGGCCCCTTCCTCTGGCAGTTTCCACCGAACTTTCCATTCAAGCCCGACCTGTTCGAGCGATTCCTCGCGCTGCTGCCGCAAGACTTCGATTCCGCCGCGAAACTCGCGCTTCAGCACGATGGCCGCGTGAAACAGCCGTGGTTCGCGGTGGAAACGAACAGGCGCTTGCGGCACGCAGTCGAAATCCGTCATCCGAGCTTTTGCGTGCCGGAATTCGTCGCGTTGCTTCGCAAGCACAAGGCGGCGCTCGTCGTGTCGGACGCCGTCGCGGGCTGGCCCTATGGCGAGGACGTGACGAGCGACTTCATTTACATGCGCCTGCACGGCAGCGAAACGTTGTACGGCGGCGCGTACACCGACGCGGCGCTCGACCGCTTCGCCGCCCGTGTCGACGCATGGGCACGCGGTAGCGAACCGCGCGACGCGGTGCGCTTCGATCGTCGCGCCGCCGCGCCGCGCCGCTCGCGTGACGTATTCGTCTATTTCGACAATGACAAGAAAGTGGAAGCGCCTTTTGATGCGGCGCGGCTCAAGACACGTCTCGAGCAGATGAAAAAAACGGGACGCGCCGCATGAATCCACCGATATGAGGCCGCCCGACCTCATTTCAAGGCGCCGTTTTTTGCAGAAATTGCACTTGAAAGTTTGCGCAGGCTTCCTATCTATCGAGTCACCAGGGCAGCCGCTGCATCGACATGACGGCGCTGCGTGTATCCATTCGTTCGTCGCGGCATGACAGGCAAACCGGCACACTCAGGCCGGCGCGCCTCGCCGCTCAGAGGAGAGAGCGACCATGAGTGACTTGTACTTCGGAACCGATGTGTTCAACGAACTCGACCGCTTGCAGCGGCACATGTCGAGCGTGTTCAACGGCTTCCCTTCGAGCCTGCGTTCGAGCCGCGCCGGCACATTCCCGAGCCTCAACATCGGCACGACCGACGAAGCCATCGAGATCGTCGCGTTCGCACCCGGCATCGATCCGTCGAAGCTGGAACTGTCGATCGACAAGGGCTTGCTGACCATCGCAGGCGAGCGCGCGGCGGCACGCCCCGCGCAGGAAGAAGGCGCGCGGGCCTATGCACAGGAGCGCTTCAACGGCGCGTTCCGCCGCGTCGTCGAACTGCCGCAACAGGCCGATCCCGACAATGTGCAGGCACGTTATGTAGACGGTTGTCTGCTGATCACGGTCGGCAAGCGCGAAGCGTCGAAGCCGCGCGCAATCACGGTTCAATAAGGGCGAGGAAAAGATCATGAGCGACAATACTCAAATGACCCAGCGCGACGAGAGCGCGGTAAGCCGCAACGGCGCGCGCCAGCAGGAACGCCGCGTCACGCTGACGCCGCCCGTCGATATCGTCGAGGACAGCAAGGCGGTGACGCTATGGGCGGATCTGCCCGGCGTATCGAAGGACAAGCTCGACATTCGCGTGCACGACGGCAGCCTGACCATTGAAGGCGAATCCGTGGTCCCGGCGGCATCGAATGTGCGGCTCTCGCATGCGGAAGTGCGCGCGCCCTTCTTCGCGCGGCGCTTTTCGATCAGCGACGACTTCGACACGTCGAAGATCGAAGCCAATCTGAAAGACGGCGTACTGAAGCTCGTCATTCCGCGCCGCGAACAGGCGCAGCCGCGGCGAATCGAAGTGAAACTCGGCTAAGCGTTTCATCGATGTGAAAAAGGAGCACCCGACATTGCGGCGTGCTCCTTTTTTGTCTGCGTGCAACGAACCAGCGGCGCGCTATGCCGGTCGATTCAGCGCGGATCGCAAGCTCGCGATCACGTCGCTCCAGTCATTGCGCTTCGACTGACGGAACAGGCGCATGTGCGGATACCACGGACTGTCGTCGCGCTTCAGTTGCCAGCGCCAGTCGGGTGTGAACGGCAACGCGATCCACACGGGCTTGCCGAGTGCGCCCGCAACATGTGCAACGGCTGTATCGACGGCGATCACGAGATCGAGTTGCGCGATCAGCGCGGCTGTCTCGGCGAAACTCGTCAACCGGTCGGACACATCGCGCAACACGCCGCGCGCCGCGTTTGCATCGAGACACGCGCGATCGCTCTCGCGCACATCCTTCACCAGCGACACGAACTGCGCGTTCGCATCGAACAGCGGCATGCACTGCGCGAGCGGAATCGACCGGTTGCGGTCGTTCAGATGCGTGCGGCTGCCCGACCATACGATACCCACGCGCGGCCTTGCATCGTCTTGCGCGAATACGTCGGCCCATTGCCCTGCCAGTTGCGAATCAGCATGAATGTAGGGGCTTTCCGTGGCCAGATCGGCTTCGCGTAGCTTCAGCGCGAACGCGAGACTGAGCATCGGGATATGGTAGTCGAACGCGGGCAACGGCGCGCTTTCGCCGATCACTTCAGCCGCGCCGGGATAGCCGCGCAACAGCGGCAGCAACGCATCCTGAACCCGCACGATAACGCGCGCACCCATCGCACCCAGACGCCCGACGAAACGGATGAACTGCACCGTGTCGCCGAAACCCTGCTCGCCATGCACGAACACCGTCTTGCCATCGAGCGGCTGCTTGCCCGTCCACAGCGTCGTGTCGGGCAAACCGTGACGCATCGTGCCGTCGAGCCAGCGCCATTCGTATTCGCGCCAGCCGTGCTCGAACTCGCCTAGCAGCAGATTGGTCTGCGCGCGATTGGTGCGGGCGCCGGCGTCGTTCGCATCGATCGACACGGCCTTCCTGAACTGCTGCAACGCTTCGTCGAAACGATGCAGATCGCGCAACGCGACGCCCAGATTCACGTATGCGCGCACGAAATTGGGCTTCAACGCAATCGCCTGGCGATACGCGGCGAGTTCTTCGTCATAGCGCTCCATCTGCCCGAGCAGCGTGCCACGGTTGTAGTGCACTTCGGCCGATTGCGGATAGCGCTGGGCGAGGCGCGCGAGACGTTGCAGCGCGCGGTCGTGCTCGCCCGTCGCAACGAGCGACATCGCCGCGCCATGCAGCGATTCGGCGTGATCGGGATATGCGGCAAGCACGCGCTCGTAGAGCGCGATGGCGTCGGCATGACGCCCCGCGAGCTGACAGATATGCGCGGCAAAATGAAGCTGCTGCGGGTTCGTCGAAGCGGGCCGCGCGGCGCGCGTCGCGTAATCGGCGGCGCGCGCGTAATCGCCCTGCTTCGCCGCGACGTAGCCGAGCGCTTCGAGTGTTTCGTTGTGGTCTGGATCGATCGACAGAATGCCGTGCAGCAGCGCTGCCGCTTCGTCGTATTGGCCAGCGGTGAACTTCTGCTGCGCGTCAGCGAGGCTTTGGGCGATATCGTGATTCATGATGCAGCGGTTCGGCGCAACGCCGCGTCGCGCCCGGGGACGAAGAGGTCGATTGTACGCGAGCCCCTCGCCTTGCCTCGGCTTTAGCGTCTTTCCGCTGCTGTCACGCCGTAGCGTGCCGTGTCGTCAAACTGACACGCGGATCTTGTGGTCCTTCTGCATTTCCTCGAGTTGCTTCTGCGCTTCGAGTTCTTTCTTTATCAGGTCGCGGACTTTCTGCATGACTTTTTCGCGCTCTTCCGGCGACATCTTCTTCAGGTCTTCTTCCGTGATGCCGAGCTTCGCGAGAATCATCTTTTCGATTCGCTCGCCCGTCGAGCCTTTGGTGTAATCGGTCAGTTGATCGAGCAGTTCCTTGAAGCTCGGCTTGTTGCCCGCTTGCGCGCCGGAACTGCGGGCAGCCGCGCTATTCGTGCTGCCCGTGCTGCCCGTGCCGATCGTTCCGATGTTGTTCGTCGTTTGCATGGTCTTGCGTTCCCCGAGGTCTTGTTGAAATTCGAATCCGACATCTGCATTACGCTTGCGCAGGACTTTAGTCAGGACGAACAACGACGTCAACGGTTCGCCGCTGACATATTCGGACACAAACACCATCTGAGCCAGCCGACCAGCGCGAGCAGCATGAGCCCCGCGCCGCCGAGTACCGGCTCACGCCACGCGACGAGCGCGATGAACGTGAATGCGCGGGCGCCTGCGAGCAGCGCGAATCCGGCGACGGCACCCGATGCCGCATCGATTGCCTCCTGCACGCGCGCATACGCATCGGCGTTCAAGCGGACGGCGGGCTCATGCATGATCGATCTCCTGTCTTGGTATGTGGGACGGCCGTTTATGCGTCAGGCTGCGCCGGGCGCTTCGTCGAGAAAGCCGGTGACGGACTGCAACCGGCCGCCCGGTTCGACGATGCCGAAGTCGGAGCCCTTCACGATCGAAACGCCCGAGGGCGTCAGCAATTCCCACGAGAAGCGCAGGCGATCCGCAAAGCCGTCGACTTCCGTCGTGCGGCGAAACGTGTGATGCGCAAAGCGTTCATGGACGGCGCGGATCATCGCGTCGATGCCGTCGTGCCCGTTGCCGGACAGAAGCGGATCGAGGTAAGCGGCATCGCTCGCCCAGGTCGCCGAAATCAGCTCGCGGCGGCGGCCGGCATCGGTTTCGTTCCAGGCGTCGAAGTAACGGTCGATCAGTGCGGTATGCGCGTTCATCAGGGATTCCTTCAGTGGGTGAATGGTCGAGAAGTCCGCCGCGTATTGCCTGTTTGCGGCGGCCTCGGACTGAAGATTCGTCGATGAACGTACGTGAGTCGATTACGCGGGAGGTAATGATCCGGCGGCACCTGCCGCTTCACAGCGGGCAGGTGCCGGAACGAAAGAGATGCGGCGTGGTTTGAGCGTACGCGCGCTAGGCGTTCGCGGTGCTGATCTGATCGGCGAGCCGCCGGCCTGCGTCATACCCGGCTTCGCGCGCTTCCTCTTCGCTGTGGAAAGTCGCGACGAGTTCCTGGAAGCGGCGGCTTTGCCCCGCAAGATGCGCGTCGGCGCCGTGATGGCATACATAGCCGACGTAGTGCCACAAGGTCTCCGGCACGGGCGGCCCATAGGCCGTGACGGGAAGCACCCAGACTTCCTGGCCGTTGTGCTCGATCTTGTCCCACATGTTCGCCTCCGGAACGGTCGCAAGGGACTTCAGTATGAGCGCGTTTGGCTGCGCCGGCGATCCTGCGTGCGGCCACGCTTTACCTCCAAGGTAATGGAATTGCGCCAGGGTTTGGCTATCATCGACGCCATGAACACGCTCACTGCCACCCTGCCCGCGCCCTCGGGCGCCCCTTCGATGAGCCGCACGGTCGGCGACATGCTGCGCGAGTGGCGTCAGCGGCGCCGGATGAGCCAGTTGCTGCTCGCCTCCGAAGCCGAGATCTCGACGCGCCACCTGAGCTTCGTCGAATCGGGCCGCGCGCTGCCGAGCCGCGAAATGGTCATGCATCTCGCCGAACGGCTCGACGTGCCGCTGCGGGCGCGCAATGCGCTGCTGGTCGCAGCGGGCTATGCCCCGCTCTACCGCGAACGGCAATTGAGCGACCCGCAACTGGGCGCGGCGCGCGAAGCGATCGATCTCGTGCTGAAGGGCCACGAGCCGTATCCCGCTGTCGCCATCGACCGGCACTGGACGATCGTCGCCGCGAACAGCGCGCTCGCGCCGCTGCTGACCTCGGCGAAGCCCGCGCTGCTCGAAGCGCCCGTCAACGCGCTGCGCCTGTCGATGCATCCGGACGGCATCGCGTCGCAGATCGCCAACTGGCATGCGTGGCGCACGCATCTGCTGTCGCGCCTGCAGCGCCAGGTCGACGTCAGCGCCGATCCGACGCTCGCCGCGCTCTACGACGAACTGGCCGCCTACCCGACGCCGCCCGACGCCGAACCCGCCGACCACAGCCCCGCGACGCCGCTCGAACAGATCGCCGTGCCGCTGCGCCTGCGCACCGGACTTGGCGTGCTGTCGTTCTTCAGCACCACAACCGTGTTCGGCACGCCCGTCGACGTCACGCTGTCGGAACTCGCGATCGAAGCCTTCTTCCCCGCCGATCCGCAAACGGCCGAGGCGCTGCGCAGATTCGCGGATACGCGCGCGTCGTCGGACGCCGCGAGCGACTGAGGAGCGCGCATGCACGAAGACATCTCGATCCGCCAACTGGAAACCGCCGACCGGGATGCGTTTTTCGCGCTGCGTCTGCGTGGCCTGAAAACCCACCCCGCCGCGTTCGGGCAAAGCTACGAGGAGGCCGTCGAGCTTGGCCCGTCGCAACATGACGCGATGCTGTCCGGCGCGGGCGCCGTATACGGCAACTTTCTGCTGGGCGCGTTTTGCCCGACGGATGGCGCGCTGCTCGGCACAGTCGGGCTGCGGCGCGACGTGGGGCACAAGCACCGGCACAAGGGCCACGTGCTCGGCATGTATGTCGCCGACAAAGCCGCCGGACGCGGCGTGGGACGTGCGCTGCTGACGGAGCTGCTCGAGCGTGCGGGGCAGATCGACGGCTTGCGGCAGATCGCGCTGAACGTGACGAGCGCAAACCGGTCGGCGCGTGCGCTGTACGAATCGCTCGGGTTTCGCGTGTACGGCACCGAGCCGGATGCGCTGTGCATCGACGGCATCTTTCACGACGCCGACCTGATGGTGCGCTTCGTCGAAAGCCGAAACGAATGAGATAGCAAACGCCGGGATGTGTGAGCGCTGACGCGTGCGTAGACTGAGTGGTATCGACAACGCGGAAGACGCGACGGAGCCGCTCATGCAGGAATTCGCATTCGACCACCAGCCCACGCTGTTCGGCGACGCAGACGAAAAGCCGCGCAAACCCCAGCGGCAGTCCGTGCCCGCGATCGCCACGCCGCAGCTTGTCGAGCGGCGCGTCGACGCGATCGACTGGCGCCGCATCGCGGCCGAACTGGACGCGCAAGGCTGCGCCATGCTGGACAACCTGCTGAGCGCCGAAGCATGCGACGCGCTGAGCGCGCTCTACCCTCGCGACGATCTTTACCGCAGCCGCATCGCGATGGCGCGGCATGGCTTCGGGCGCGGCGAGTACAAATACTTCGACTATCCGCTGCCCGACGTGGTCGGCGCGTTGCGCACAGCCGTCTATCCGCATCTCGCGCCGCTCGCGAATGCCTGGAACGAAGCCATGCGTATCGACGTGCGCTTTCCGCCGACACTCGCCGCCTTCCTGCGCCGCTGTCATCAGGCGGGGCAATTGCGCCCCACGCCGCTGATGCTTCAATACACGGCTGGCGATTACAACTGCCTGCATCAGGACCTGTATGGCGAGCACGTTTTTCCCCTGCAGCTCGCGATCCTGCTGTCCGAACCGGGCAAGGATTTCACGGGCGGCGAGTTCGTCCTGACGGAGCAGCGTCCGCGCATGCAGTCGCGCGCGGAGGTCGTGCCGCTGCGCAAGGGCGATGCCGTGATCTTCGCCGTGCATCACCGGCCCGTGCAGGGCGCGCGCGGCGCGTATCGCGTGAACATGAGGCATGGCGTGAGCCGGCTGCGGTCGGGGCATCGGCATACGCTGGGGGTGATTTTCCACGACGCAAAATAGGTCTTACGACTCCGCAGTGCGACATCGAAGGCGCTGCGGACCGCCCGCATCGAGCCAGCAAGCGCGCCACGCCCCGCATCCTCCGTCACGACGTGCTGGGCGCCCGCTGGGCGATTGCGGTCAATCTCTCGCCGTCTTCGCGGCGGCTGCTGCGCTGACGGCCGTGATCGAGAGACGCCGTCACGGGCGCCTCGTCGGCGATGCGCCGCGCACCGGCAGTGCGTCGCCGTGGCTGCACGCACCGTGGCCGCTGTTCGCGGGGTGGCGCTCGCGCTGCTCGACTTTGCAACGCTCGCCCTGTCGGGCCGTCCGTGCGGCGTGACTTCGGCGTTTGCACTGTGGGGCGCGAAGCTCTTCGCGCTGGCGGGCAACGACGTCGCCGGTTGGCCTTACAGGAGTTCTCACACGAATGCCACCGCCCTCGCATCGTCCGTTACACGCGATGTAACGAACGTAATGGATGCGGGCAATGTGCGCGGCGCGATGGCTGCGGCCGCTCTAGCGGGCTGCCAGGCGCCCGTCTGGCGCGTGCCCATGCGACCCCTCGTCGCCGCCGTCGTGGGCGGCCTGATGCCCGGCTACGGCGCCCGGCTGGCCTGCGGTTGGAAGGTGGGGCGCGTATTTCAGTCCGGACGTGTCAGGCAGCCTGCATGGCTGGTGGTGACACGTCGCCGCGTTTGCCGCAACGCAATCGGCACCCGCGTGCGTCCCCTTTCGGCCTGGAAGTCGAGCAAATCCGCCAAACGGGCTGCTGACGCGTTACAAACTCCGACCGTCCCTGTAACAAGTTCAGCGCCAACCCGTTACATTTCCTTCCCAGTTTGTAACGTCTTTTCGTTACATCTCGGGTTATCCCCGAGCCGCTAACCCGCAGCGTATTTTTTACCTGGCGCTTTTTTGTTTTCTTTCTACCGGCTTTCTGAACTTATATGATTTTCGCATAAGCCAGGTCGCAGGCGTAAATCGGAAACTCTTGCTTGAAGCCTTATCTGACAAGGGTTTTCCAGAAGCCCGTTGCAAACGTTTTCCGTCTGTCCAGCGATTATGACGACGCCATGAAAGAGTTACCGAAACGAGTGTTGTTTTGTCGTATCTTTTTTTTGAGAAAGGTGTTGATTTCTGGAAATCCTGTTCATACAATTCCGCCCAAGCTGTTACGAAATGTAACGGGTTGTATCAAAGGTTGGCTGGTTGTATCTGTGCACCAAGTTGACGCCGGAAATCTTCAGTGTCCGGCGGGGCATAAGACCATAACGGCAGAAAATGCCGACATAAGTAATTCGGGGCTTCGGAAACAGAGAAAATGGACCGTAGCAGCGAGACGCTGGATTCAATCCGCGAAATCAATTTGTCTTACATCATGCTCGCACAACGTATGTTGCGCGAGGACAAGGCAGTCGGCATGTTCCGCCTGGGCTTGTCGTCGGAGCTGGCTGATATTCTTGCCGGGCTGTCGCTCGCGCAGATCGTCAAGCTGGCCAGCTCCGATCAGCTTTTGTGCTTCTTCCGCTTCAACGACCACACGATGTTAGCGGCGTTGACGCACACGTCCCGTCACGCGGAGGTGGCATCGACGCATGCCGCGATCCTGCTGGCTGGACAGCCCGCAGAGCAGTTCGCTTAAGACCGGAGAGGACTGCCATGCTGAAAAAGAGCCTTACCGAAGACGCGCAGGAAGTGTTCCGCGCGATCGCGCTGATTGAACTGGGCGCGCGCATGCAGGTGCTCGAAAGCGAGCTGACGCTGTCGCGCGACCGGATGATCCGCCTGTACCGCGAGGTCAAGGGCGTATCGCCGCCCAAGGGCATGCTGCCGTTCTCGGCGGACTGGTACATGACGTGGCTCGCGAACATCCACGCATCGCTCTTCTACAACACGTACCTGTTCCTGAAGAACGAAGCGCGCTGCTCGCATCTGGACGCGCTGACCAAGGGTTATCGTCTGTATCTGGAGCATTGCCGTCATAGCGAGACCGAGCCGGTGCTCGATCTGACGCGTGCATGGACGCTCGTGCGTTTCTTCGACGCCGACATCCTGCAACTGACGCCGTGCTGCCGTTGCAGCGGCAAGTTCGTCGCGCACAAGCACGACTTGCAGCACAACGTCGTATGCGGCGCCTGCCAGCCGCCGTCGCGCGCGGGCAAGACGAAGAAGGCCGCCGCCGCGAAGCGCGAGGCGGAGAAGGACATCGTATCCGTGCCGCAAGTCGCGGAAGAAATCGAAGTACTCGAAGAACAGATGCTCGAGGAAACTGCGTTGGCGGCCTAGCGCCGCGCATTGCTCAGTCCATCCGAAGCTACGCAGTATCTTGAAGCCGGTCTCGCGAGACCGGCTTTTTTTCGTCTGTGCTCGATGCGCGCTGCAACGCTCAGCCTGCGAACCCGAACGTCTGCACGACCAGCCAGATATTCGCCGCGCTGATCACGACGAACAGCGACCACGCGATGATGCGCGTCGGCAGCCGGTTCGTGAATTCGCCCATCAGCGCGCGGTCGTTCGTCATGCGGATCAGCGGGTAGAGCGCGAATGGCAACTGCAGGCTCAGCACCACCTGACTCGCAACGAGCAACTGGCCGACGGCGCCATTGCCGAGCATCTGCACGCCGACGAGCGCGGGAATCAACGCGAGCGCGCGCGTGATGAAGCGCCGCTGGTAGCACGGAATCTTCAGTTGCAGAAAGCCTTCCATGATGACCTGCCCGGCGACCGTGCCCGTGAACGTCGAGCTTTGCCCCGACGCCAGCAGCGTGACCGCGAACAGCACGGCCGCGAAGCCCGTGCCGACGATGGGCGCGAGCAGCCGGTAGGCGTCCTCGATTTCGGTGACCTGGGTATGCCCCGTTGAATGGAACGCGGCCGCCGCGAGAATCAGGATCGCGGCGTTGATCAGCAGCGCGAGAAAGAGCGCGACGATCGTATCGATACGCGACAGCGAGATTGCACCTGCGATGCCTTCGCGGTCGCGCTTGATCGCGCGCGTCTGCACGATGGACGAATGCAGATACAGGTTATGCGGCATTACCGTCGCGCCGAGAATGCCTATCGCGAGATAAAGCGGCTCGCGTTCGCTGACGGCTTGCCACGACGGCACGAGTCCCGCCGCGACGGACGGCCAGTGCGGATGAACCAGCGCCAGTTCGATGACGTATCCCAGGCCGATCGTCGCGACCAGGCCGAGCATGATCGCTTCGAGGTCGCGAAAATTCTTGCCCTTCAGGCCGAGCACGATCAGTGTGTCGAATGCGGTCAGGATCACGCCGACCGTCAGCGAGCACTTGAACAGCAGATGAAACGCGAGCGCGCCGCCCAGCACTTCGGCGAGATCGCAGGCGATGATCGACAGTTCGGCGAGCAGCCATTGAATGCGTGCGACACCTGGCGAGTAACGCGTGCGTGACAGTTCCGCGAGATTGCGGCCCGTCACGATGCCAAGGCGCATGCTGAGGCATTGCAGCACCATTGCTGCGAGGCTCGACAGGACCACGACGAACAGCAGGCTGTAGCCGTAGCGCGAGCCGGCTTCGATGTCGGTGGCCCAGTTGCCGGGGTCCATGTAACCGATCGACACCAGCAGGCCGGGACCTGCGAACTGAAGGATTTTTTTCCAGAATGGAGCGGACTGCGTGACGGCGACGGAGCCCTGCACCTCGGATGGGCAGAACGGCGCGGTAGCTGTGGTTGGAAGTTTGAACTGCAAAGCCGGTGACCTCAAGGGAGTGATATCGCAGCGCGATGAGAGTCGCTAATGGGTCGCTGGCGCGAAACCTGGGTTGCTGCCCGCGAAACGGCTTCAAGTGTACAAAGAAATATAGGGTTCGGGCGTGCAAGGGTGCACGGGATGGTTGGTGGTTTGGGTTTGCTTTTGGTGGTAGGCGCGCTTTGTTGTCTGCCTTTGCGCTGGCATTTGTAGGTTGGTTGGTCTGGCCTTTGCGCTGGCATTCGCGATTTGGCTTTGCGCTGGCATTCGCGATTTGGCTTTGCGCTGGCATCCGCGAATTGTTAGCGTGCTTCATGCGTCGCCCCTGTGCGGGGCG
>NZ_JAGUUD010000128.1:0-21936 GCF_020177535.1 Paraburkholderia sp. XV
AAAGAAAAGTAGGTGCCGCCCCGCACAGGGGCGACGCGTGAAGCGCGCTAACAATGCGCGGATGCCAGCGAAAGCGAAAGTGAAAGCGATAGCAACCCCTCCACCTCACCCCAACAACACCTTCGCGTGATGCGCGAGATGATCCTCGATGAACGTCGAAATGAAGAAATAGCCGTGGTCGTAGCCTTCGTGCCGACGCAGCGTGAGCGGCTGTCCAGCCGCCTTGCACGCGGCTTCGAACACGTCGGGATTCAACTGCTCGGCAAGAAACTGGTCGGCCATGCCCTGATCGACCAATATCCCTTCCGCAAACTTGCGCGTCGCCTTGCCCACCAGTTCGCTCGCGTCGTATTGCTTCCACGCCTCGCGATCCGCGCCGAGATACCCGCTGAACGCCTTCTCGCCCCACGGGCAGCGCATCGGCGCAGCAATCGGCGCGAATGCCGACACCGACCGATAGATGTCCGGATTGCGCAGCGCGAGCGTCAGCGCGCCATGGCCGCCCATCGAGTGGCCGAAGATGCCGAGCCGCCCGCCATCGACAGGTAACTCATTGGTGACCGTCTCGCGCAATTCGTCCCGCACGTACGAGTACATCCGGTAGTGCTTCGACCAGGGCGCCTGCGTGGCGTCGACATAGAAGCCCGCGCCGACGCCGAAGTCCCACGCGTCCGTCTCGCCCGGCACGTCGGCGCCGCGCGGACTGGTGTCCGGCGAAATCAACGCGATGCCGTGTTGCGCAGCGAAACGCTGCGCGCCAGCCTTGATCGGAAACGTTTCTTCTGTGCAGGTCAGCCCGGCAAGATAGAACAGCGCCGGCACCTTCTTCTGCGATGCCTCTTTTGGCAGGAAAACCGAAAAGCGCATCGGCAAACCGATTGCCTTCGACTCATGCCTGTAGATACGCTGCGTGCCGCCGAACGACGCGTGCGATTCGATCAGTTCGAGCATCGCGCGACTCCTTTAATAGATGACGACCGAGCGGATCGACTCGCCCTTCTTCATCAGGTCGAAGCCTTCGTTGATCTGGTCGAGCTTCAGGTGATGGGTGATCAGGTCGTCGATGTTGATCTTGCCTTCCATGTACCAGTCGACGATCTTCGGCACGTCGGTGCGGCCACGCGCGCCGCCGAACGCCGAGCCCTTCCACTGACGGCCCGTGACCAACTGGAACGGCCGCGTGCTGATTTCCTCACCCGCCGCTGCCACGCCGATGATGAACGACTGGCCCCAGCCCTTGTGCGTACATTCGAGCGCCTGGCGCATCAGGGTGGTGTTACCGACGCATTCGAACGAGTAGTCCGCGCCGCCGTCCGTCAACTGGACGATGTGATCGACGACGTTCTCGACTTCCTTCGGGTTGATGAAGTGCGTCATACCAAACTTCTTCGCGAGTTCGACGCGGCCCGGATTGATGTCGACGCCGATGATCTTGTCCGCACCGACCATTTTGGCGCCCTGGATCACATTCAGGCCGATGCCGCCCAAGCCGAACACGACGACATTCGCACCCGCCTCGACCTTGGCCGAATAGACGACAGCACCGACACCCGTCGTCACGCCGCAGCCGATATAGCAGACCTTGTCGAACGGGGCATCTTCGCGGATCTTCGCCACAGCGATCTCCGGCACGACGATGTAGTTCGAGAAGGTGGACGTGCCCATGTAGTGGAACAAAGGCTTGCCGTCGAGCGAGAAGCGCGACGTCGCATCGGGCATCAGGCCCTTGCCTTGCGTCGAGCGGATCGCCTGACACAGGTTCGTCTTGCGCGACAGGCAGAACTTGCATTGCCGGCACTCGGGCGTGTAGAGCGGAATGACGTGATCGCCCTTCTTCAGCGTGCCGACGCCGGGTCCGACATCGACTACGACGCCTGCGCCTTCGTGGCCGAGAATCGCCGGGAAGATGCCTTCCGGATCTGCACCCGACAGCGTGTAGTAGTCGGTGTGGCAGATGCCCGTCGCCTTCACTTCGATCAGCACTTCACCCGCGCGCGGACCTTCGAGGTCGACCTCTTCGATCGTCAACGGTGCGCCTGCCTTCCATGCGATTGCTGCTTTCGTCTTCATCGTGAATGCTCCTGTAGTTCCTTAAACCCCTCAACCCGTTTCCTGAAGCCGAGCCTTGAATCTGTCCACCGCTGCCGTGAAACGCGGCGGCCCGGATTGTCGCCCATGTTCGCGCGCCGCGCTGTGGACATGATCGCGCAAATACAAGGCGCGTGAATGGCACGCCGCGCCGCGCGATTGTCCTCATGCGACGGCGCATGGCGAGCGCACGTCATGCGGACGGCGACGCGAACCAAGGTTCGACGCGGCCATACAGATCGATAAAGCGCGCATAGCGCGCGGCGAGTTCCGGCTCGTCACGCGGCCCGGCGACGCGCGTCGCGGCGGGCGCGAGCGCTGCAAGATCGCCGGTGTTCCAGTGACCCGCCGCGATGCCGCCGAGCATCGCGGCGCCACGCGCCGCCGCGTTCGGACAATCGACAGCATGCAGTTCGACTTGCAACGCGTCGGCGAGCAACTGCCGCCAGCGCGCATCGACGGACCCGCCGCCCGCGAGACGCAACGCGGGCACCCGCGCGCCGCTCTGCCGGATGGCGTCGAGTCCCGCCCGCAGCGAAAACGCGACGCCTTCGAATGCGGCGCGCATCATCGCGCCGCGCGATGTGCCGAGCGCAAGGCCAAGCCATCCGCCGCGCGCGGCCGGGTTCAGCCACGGCGTGCGCTCGCCCGTCAGATACGGCAAGAACGTAAGGCCCGGCGCTGAATCGAACTCGAACGCATCGCGATATGCGTCATTCCATTCATACGACAGCCAGCCGCGCACGGCTTCGAGCGCGACGCCGACGTTTTGCATCGCGGCCATCCGATACCAGTGATCAGTCGCGGCCCGATAGCGATGCAGACCTGGCGCGGCATCGGGTTCGTCGCTGGCGAGCACGAGAATCTGGCCGCCCGTGCCCGTGGTGAGCAGCGCGTCGCCGTCGTTTGCAAGGCCGCTGCCGAACGCCGCGCACGGCGTGTCGCCGGCACCCGTGGCAAGCACGATACCCGCGCGCAAGCCAAGCGCATTGGCCGCTTCAGCGGACAGCGTGCCGGACGCGGCATACGACGCAGCGAGCGGCGCGAACCAGTCGCGCGGCAACCCGAGCCGCTCGAGCAACGCGTTGTTCCACGCGCCGGATGGATCGGCAAGCGCAGTCGCGCAGGCATCGGAGGGATCGGTTGCGATCGTGCCACCTAGTCTGAAGCGTAGCCAGTCTTTCGGTTGCAAGGCCCAGCGCGCTGCGTGCATCGATTCCGGCTCGTGCTGCTCGACCCATCTCAGCAGCGGGCCGGCCATGCCGGGCGCGACCGGGTTGGGTTGCGGCGCGGGCCATGCATCGAGCAGGGCCAATGCACGCGTGTCTGGCCAAAGCATCGCGGGGCGCACGGCCTTGCCTTGCGCGTCACTCAGCACGACGCCATGCATCTGACCGGAAAAGCCGACCGCGCGCACGGCGCTGCGTTGTGCTTCGGGAAAACGCGATGCCGCTTCGCATAGCGCGCGCCACCAGACCTGCGGATCGATTTCCGCCCAGCCCGGGCGCGGTGTATCGATAGCATAGGCGACGCTCGTCGCGCATTGCTCGCGGCCTTCGTCGTCGATGATCGCGAGTTTCAGCGAGCCTGTGCCGAGATCGATGCCAAGAAAGGACATGAATGCGATGCGTTGAATAGGTGGTTGCTGTGGACGTTATGCACGCGGGCGCCTGCTTCACGCTGACCGGGCGGCGGACGATCATTTTCACATGCCTCGGCCCATCGTCGCGGGTTAACCCACCCCAAAACAGGCGCGCCCCGAAAACGCATTATGTGCGAACCGCAATACACATCATATGGGCACGCGTACGTCGCAACGGCGCACCGTATTGATGAAATTCCCGCAAGCCACCACGGCATAAGGGCTTCCGGCAAATTTCTCCAAGCTCGCATAACGGAGCCGTTCCAAATCTGGTCCACGCATATCGCCCCGGCAAAGGTTGAAATAGGAAGCAGTGGTCTTGTCGCGCTTTTTCGTCCCGCATACCTTGGAGTCATCCCAAAACCAGATGTGGAGAGAGACAAGATGCACTCGAACACGGTTCATCCGTGCGACGAGCGACTGCCGTTCGGCCAGTTGCTGACGCTCGGCATTCAGCACGTACTGGTGATGTACGCAGGGGCCGTCGCCGTGCCACTTATCATCGGCAGCGCGCTCAAACTGCCGAAAGAGCAAATCGCCTTTCTCATCAGCGCCGACCTCTTTTCCTGCGGTATCGCCACACTCATCCAGACACTCGGTCTGTGGATTTTCGGCATCCGCCTGCCCGTCATCATGGGTTGCACGTTCGCCGCCGTCGGCCCGATGATCGCGATCGGCACGAACCCCAGCCTTGGCATACTGGACATTTTCGGATCGACCATCGCGGCGGGTGTGATAGGCATCATCGCCGCGCCGATGATCGGCAAAATGCTGCGCTTCTTCCCGCCCGTCGTGGTCGGCGTGGTGATCTCGGTAATCGGGCTTTCGCTGATGGAAGTGGGTATTAACTGGGCGGCGGGCGGCGTCGGCAACCCTGACTACGGCAATCCCGTCTACCTCGGGCTGTCGTTCGTCGTGCTCATGCTGATTCTGCTCATCAACAAGTTCGGCAAGGGCTTCGTCTCCAACATCTCGGTGCTGCTCGGTATCGTGGCCGGCTTCGTGATTGCCGCGCTGCTGGGCCGCGTGAACATGGAAGGCGTGACGAGCGCGCCGTGGGTCGGCTTCGTGATGCCGTTTCACTTCGGCTTGCCGCACTTCGATCCGCTTTCGATCGCGACCATGGTTACCGTGATGTTCGTCACGTTCATCGAGTCGACGGGGATGTTCCTCGCGGTCGGCGACATGGTGGAGCGGCCCGTCAATCAGAAGACGCTCGTGCGCGGCCTGCGCGTGGACGGTCTCGGCACGCTGATTGGCGGCGTCTTCAACTCGTTCCCGCACACGTCGTTCTCGCAGAACGTCGGCCTGATCGGCGTGACGGGCGTCAAGAGCCGTTTTGTCTGCGCGATGGGCGGCGTGATTCTCGTGCTGCTCGGCCTGTTCCCGAAGATGGCCCAGGTGGTCGCGTCGGTGCCGTCGTTCGTGCTGGGCGGCGCAGGCATTGTGATGTTCGGGATGGTGGCGGCGAACGGGATCAAGGTGCTCTCGAAAGTCGACTTCGTGAAGAACCATCACAACCTCTTTATCGTCGCGGTCAGCATTGGCCTGGGTCTCGTGCCTGTCGTCTCGCCGCACTTCTTCGCGAAACTGCCTCCCGCGCTGTCGCCGCTTTTGCATAGCGGCATTCTGCTGGCGTCGGTTTCGGCCGTCGTGCTGAACCTGATTTTCAACGGCGTGAAGGGCGAACGCGCCGCGACTCGCGATATTCGCCGTGCCGGCCACGACTTCGACGGGCGTGGCGGCAAAGACGACGCCATTCCCGGCGACGAAATGCTGCGTGCCGCCGACATGCACTAGCCGAAAGCCATAGCAATCCCTACCGCGTGCGCATGACCTCGAGTCGTGCGCACGCCGTCACCCCGCCGCACTCCCCCGCAAGACCATCAGGCGACCAGGTTGTTGAAGTGTCGCGTCACCTTCGGCTCCAGGTTGCGAGCCTCCTTCATCAGATTGAGCTGTTTCGCCGATCTCGCGACTTCGAAGACCTCCGGCGCGATATCGTAATCGCCACGATCGTGCATCCATTCGAGCACGTCCGACAGATGCCACACGGACGTGCTGCCCTCGTGGACAGGCGCGGGGAATTCCGTGGCATGCGATTGCATCAGCTTGCGCATGTTCTGGCGCGACACGCCCGCCACTTCCGCGACATCCGTCAGCCCGACGAAGTCCGGCGCGGCCTCGACCAGCTGCGCCGTGGGCACTGCGCGAAGTACGTCCTTCAACGCACTCACGAGTGCATGCGTCGCGCTCTTCGCCTCGCGTGCGAACGCAAGTGCAAGCCGCCCCGGTTGACCGACACCCACGGTGGCATCGTCGCAGCCCTCGGCCGCGAGACGCTCGACGATCTCGTCGAAATCGCAGTCTTCTGCGCTCAGACGGTACTTCAGCGTGAAGGTGTATTCCATGTTTGCTCCTTTTCCTTCTCTGGTTGCTGCTCCTGTTGCTGCCCGTGCTGATCCTGCTCGCGAGCGCGCCGGTTTGATTCGGCGATCACCCGCAAAGAGATGACCTTCTGACGATGCGGCGCACAGTTCTCGACGATGCGACGTAACGTTCTTGCGTGACCGGTTGCATTGCGCGGTGTGCACCAGATACTGGCAATGCAGAACTCGCCGCATCTGCAATCGGTGTCGTTGTATGGGCAATACATGCGCCCCCACGCGTGCCCGGTACCTGAACCAGGCACGACGCGCCAGCCGTTCGCTTCCGCATGGCCGAGCGCCGACTCGATTTCCTTCTTCGAATGACTTCGACGACTCATCAGTAACTCCAGTGTAAAGCGCCCTCAATAAGTTGTCAATTGACAACCACGCTGCGGATCATCAACCTTGCCAGATCCGTACGTGATGCTAACGGCTAACCATGCTCTAAAACGTTCTGGATAACTAAACTGGCCATCTGGACAAGGCTTGTAGGAAGACGGCTCAAAAAAAAACGCCACGGCATGCCGTGGCGTTTTTTTACTGCAGGAAGGAAAAGCGATGGTCGTTCGAATCGGGGCGTTCAGCCAGCCGCCGCTGCCGAAGCAGCAACCGGCGCGCTCGCTGCGCCATAGTCGACGGGTGCGTCGGCGGGACGCGGCTGTTCGCCCGCGCGCTCGATCCATCCGCCGCCCAGCGCCTTGTACAGATCGACGAGGTTCGTCAGGCGCTGCATGCGCGCCGTGATGAGCGACTGCTGCGACGAATACAGATCGGTCTGCGCGGTCAGCACGGCGAGATAGCTGTCCACGCCGTTCCTGTAGCGCAGGTCCGACAGATCGAGGCGACGCTGTTCTGCAAACGTATTGCGCTCGAGCGCCTTGATCTGCTGGTCGTATGTGCCGCGCGCGGCGAGCCCGTCGGCCACTTCGCGAAAGGCCGTCTGGATCGCCTTCTCGTACTGCGCGATCTGGATGTTCTTCTGCACCGTTGCGAGATCGAGATTCGCCTTGTTCTCGCCGCCTTCGAAAATCGGCAGCGTGATCTGCGGCGCGAAACTCCACGCCGCCGAGCCCGGCTTGAACAGCCCGCCGAGCGTCGGGCTCAGCGTGCCGAAGCTGCCCGTCAGCGAGACGCGCGGGAAGAACGCCGCGCGCGCCGCGCCGATATTCGCGTTCGCCGCGAGCAGGTTCTGCTCGGCTTCGGCGATGTCGGGACGGCGCGTCAGCAGATCCGACGGCAGACCGGCGGGAATGTCGGTCAGCAAGTCCTGGTCGTTGAGCGCGAGACCGCCCGGAAGATCGGGCGGCAACGGCTCGCCGACCAGCAGAACGAGCGCATTCTCAGACTGTGCCCGCAGACGCGCTTGCGCCTGCAGATTCGCATTCGCCTGCTCGACGACCGTCTCAGCCTGACGCAGATCGAGTTCGGAACCCGTACCCGTGTCGTACTGCAGCTTCGTGATGCGATACGACTCTTGCGCGGTCTTGAGCGTGTCCTGCGTGACCTTCAGCAGATCGTCATAAGCGAGCACGGTCAGATACTGGTCCGCCACCGATGCAACCAGCGCGATCTCCGCCGCCTTGCGCGCCTGCGCCGTCGACAGATACTGCGCCAACGCCTGGTCCTTCAGGCTGCGGATGCGGCCGAAGAAGTCGATTTCCCACGAAGCGTTCAGACCGACCGAATACTGATTGGAGATCGTCTGGTTGAGGAACGACAGATTTTTCGGCGTGCGCGATTTCGACTGTGACGCGGACGCATCGAGCGTCGGCATCAGCGCCGCGCGCGCGATCTGATACTGCGCGCGCGAAGCCTCGATGTTCAGCACCGACACGCGCAGATCGCGATTGTTCTTCAGCGCGATCTCGATCAGCTGTTGCAGGCGCTGATCGACGAAGAAGTCGCGCCAGCCGATGTCGACGGCTGCCTGACCGCTCGCCGAGCGCGCACCTGCACCAGACACCGGCTGCGTCGCGTAGACGCCTTCGCTCGGGAAGGCGCCCGACACGGGCGCGGCCGGCTGGTGGTACTTCGGCTCCATCGTGCAGCCCGCTGCGACGAGCGCGACGGCCACTGCCATCAAAGAATATTTAAGCATCTCAATGTCCTTAGCTGGCGTTGCCCGGGCCGCTGCCACCCTGCGGGTCATGCGGATGGTGCTCGTTGTAGTGCTTCATCGCTTCGTCCGGGTCTTCCTTGTCGCCGGTGAACTTCGCGCGAATCACGACGAAGAACATCGGGATCATGAAAATTGCGAGGAAGGTCGCCGTCAGCATACCGCCGATCACGCCCGTACCGATCGCGTGCTGGCTTGCCGAGCCCGCGCCGTTGCTGATCGCGAGCGGCAGCACGCCGAGAATGAACGCCAGCGACGTCATCAGGATCGGGCGCAGCCGCAGACGCGCCGCTTCCAGCGCCGCTTCCACCGGCCCCATGCCTTCGCCCTGCTGCAACTCGCGCGCGAACTCGACGATCAGAATCGCGTTCTTCGCGGACAGACCCACGGTGGTCAGCAGACCGACCTGGAAGAACACGTCGTTTTCCAGCCCGCGCAGCGTCGCGGCGAGCAGCGCGCCCAGCACGCCGAGCGGCACCACCATGATCACCGAGAACGGAATCGACCAGCTTTCATACAGCGCGGCCAGACACAGGAACACGACGAGGATCGAGATGCCGTAGAGGATCGGCGCCTGCGAACCGGACTGCCGTTCCTGGAACGACAGGCCCGTCCATTCGTAGCCGATACCCGCCGGCAGCTTCGCCGCGAGCGCTTCCATGGCCGTCATCGCCTGACCCGTCGATTTGCCCGGGGACGCCTGCCCCTGGATTTCGACGGCCGAGATACCGTTATAGCGCTCGAGCTTCGGCGAACCGTAGGTCCACTGGCCGCTTGCGAACGACGAGAACGGCACCATCGTGCCCGCCGAGTTGCGCACGTACCAGTCGTTCAGGTTTTCCGGCGTCATGCGGAAACGCGGGTCGGCCTGCACGTACACCTTCTTGATCCGGCTATCCGTATCGAGGAAGTTGTTCACGTACTGCGACGCCCACGCAATCGAGAACGTCTGGTCGATGGCCGACAGGCTCACGCCCTGCGACGCCGCCTTCTCGTGATCGATCGAGACCTTGAACTGCGGCGTGTCGTTCAGCCCGTTCGGACGCACCTGCGCGAGCATCGGGTCCTTGCCGGCCATGCCGAGCAGCTGATTGCGCGCCGCCATCAGCTTGTCGTGACCGAGACCTGCGCGGTCCTGCAGTTCGAAGTCGAAGCCCGACGCCGTACCCAGTTCGGGAATCGACGGCGGATTGACCGGGAACACAGTCGCGTTCTTGTAGCCGACGAAGTGCATGAACATCCGGCCCACCAGCGCCTGCACCTTCTGGTTCGCATGCTGGCGTTCCGCGTAGTCCTTCATCCGCACGAACACGAGACCCGCATTCTGGCCGCGGCCGGCGAAGCTGAAGCCGTTCACGGTGAAGGTCGATTCGACGATGCTCTTTTCATCGTTCAGCAGATAGTCGGACACGTCCTTCAGCGCGCGCGCCGTGGTTTCCTGCGTCGAGCCCGACGGCGTCTGCACCAGCACGAACATCGTGCCCTGGTCTTCATCCGGCAGGAACGACTTCGGCAGACGCACGAACAGCAGACCCACCGCGACGATCACCACCAGATAGATGATGAGCCAGCGGCCCGATCGCTTGATCACGTGGTGCACGCCCGAGTGGTACTTGTCGCGGCTCTTGTCGAAGTTGCGGTTGAACCAGCCGAAGAAGCCCTTCTTCTCTTCGTGATGGCCCTGCGGAATCGGCTTGAGAATCGTCGCGCACAGCGCCGGCGTAAGAATCAACGCGACCAGCACGGACAGCACCATCGCCGCGACGATGGTCAGCGAGAACTGACGGTAAATCGCGCCGACCGAGCCGCCCGAGAATGCGACGGGCACGAACACGGCGGACAGCACCAGCGCCACGCCGATCAGCGCGCCCGTGATCTGGTCCATCGCCTTGCGGGTTGCCTCGCGTGGCGACAGCCCCTCCTCGGACATCACCCGCTCGACGTTTTCCACGACCACGATCGCGTCGTCCACCAGCAGGCCAATCGCGAGCACGAGACCGAACATCGACAGCACGTTGATCGAGAAGCCGACGGCGCTCATGATCGCGAACGTGCCCAACAGCACCACCGGCACCGCGATCGTCGGGATCAGCGTCGCGCGCAGGTTCTGCAGGAACAGGTACATGACCAGGAACACCAGCACGATACCTTCGAGCAGCGTCTTCACCACTTCTTCGATCGACAGTCGCACGAACGGCGTCGTGTCGTACGGATACTTCACGACGAGACCGTGCGGGAAGTATTTCGACAACTGGTCGATCTTGTCGCGCACGGCCTTCGCCGTCGCCAGCGCATTTGCGCCCGTCGCCAGCTGGATACCGAAGCCCGCCGTCGGCTGACCGTTGTACTTGGTGTCAAAGTTGTAGTTTTCGCCGCCCAGCTCGATATGCGAAACGTCCTTGAGACGCACCTGCGAGCCGTCCTGGTTGACCTTCAGCAGAATGTTGCCGAACTGCTCGGGCGTGGTCAGCAGCGTCGCCTCGCTGATCGTCGCCTGCAGCAGCTGGCCCGGCACCGACGGCGTGCCGCCGAGCGAGCCGCCCGCCACCTGGACGTTCTGTGCCTGCAGCGCGGTCTGAACATCCACCGGCGTGAGGCCGAAGTTGGTCAGCTTGTTGGCGTCGAGCCAGATCCGCATCGCGTACTGCGTGCCGAACAGCGTGACCGTGCCCACGCCGTCGATACGGCTGACGGGGTCCTGTACGTTCGACGCGACGTAGTTCGCGAGGTCGTACTTGTTCATGCTGCCGTCGGTCGAGACGAACGCCATCACCAGCAGGAAGCTGCTGCTCGACTTCGTCACCTTCGTGCCGAGCTGCTGCACCGCTTGCGGCAGCAAAGGCGTGGCGAGCTGCAGCTTGTTCTGCACCTGCACCTGCGCGATGTCGGGGTTGGTGCCCGCGGCAAATGTCAGCGTGATGGTGGCCGTGCCCGAGTCGTCCGAAGTCGATGACAGGTACAGCAAGTGGTCGAGGCCGCTCATCTGCTGCTCGATGACCTGCGTGACGGTGTTTTCAACCGTCTTCGCCGATGCACCCGGATACGTCGCGCTGATCTGCACGGCCGGCGGCGCGATGGTCGGATATTGCGCGACCGGCAGCGTGAAGATCGACGCCAGACCCGCCAGCATCAGAATGATGGCGATCACCCACGCAAAGATCGGGCGATCGATAAAAAACTTTGCCATGAAGCAGGCTCCCTTTGTTTTTACGCGCCCGATGCAGCGGAGGCGGCGGCTGCGCCGCTAGCTGCCTGCGCGCCGGCCGGAGCCGCCGCGGCTGCGTCCGATGCGGGCGACGGCGGCAGTTGTGCCGGCACGGCCTTGGCCGTTGCACCCGGACGCACCTTGTCGACGCCGTTCACGATCACGCGGTCGCCCGCATTCAGGCCGCCCTCGACGACCCAGTACTGGCCGTACGTTGCCGTGGCCTGCAGCGTGCGCAGCTCGACCTTGTCTTCCTTATTCAGAACGAGTGCCGTCGGCTGGCCCTTCTGGTCGTGCGTGACGCCGATCTGCGGCACCAGCAGCGCGTTTTCGTTGACGCCTTCCTCGATGCGCGCGCGCACGAACATGCCCGGCAGCAGCACGTGGTCCTTGTTCTGGAAGATTGCGCGGATCGTCACGGAGCCCGTGGCCTGATCGACGGTCACGTCGGTGAACTGCAGCTTGCCCTTCTCCGAATAGACGCGGCCGTCTTCGAGCACCAGTTCGACCTTCGCGGCGTCCGGACCCGTGGTCTTCAGGCGGCCCTGCTGGATTTCGCGGCGCAGCTTCAGGCCCGCGAGGCTCGACTGCGTGACGTCGACGTAGACGGGATCGAGCTGTTGCACGGTCGACATCAGCGTCGCCTGGCTCGCCTGCACGTACGCGCCCGGCGTGACCTGCGAGATGCCGACCTGGCCCGTCACGGGCGAGACGACGTCCGTGTAGCCGAGGTTGATCTGCGCGGTATCGACGGCGGCCTTGCCGGCCGCGACGTCGGCGGCCGCCTGGCCTTCGGATGCGACGGCATTGTCGTAGTCCTGCTTCGACACCGCGTTCGCCGCGACCAGCACCTTGTAGCGATTGGCCTGCGCCGTGGTGGAGACGAGGTTTGCCTGCGCCTTGGCGAGCGACGCTTTCGCGTTGTTCAGCGTCGCGATGTACGGCGCCGGATCGATCTTGTACAGACGCTGACCGGCCTTGACCTGCGTGCCTTCCGTGAATTCGCGGCGCAGCACGATGCCGTCGACCCGCGCGCGCACCTGCGCGACGAGGAACGCACTGGTGCGACCCGGCAATTCGGTGACGACGGGCACGGCTTGCGGCTGGACCGTGACGACGCCGACTTCAGGCGTTTGAGGCGGAGGTGCTGATTGTTTTTGTCCGCATGCTGCCAGCATTACGGCAGCCGTCGCGGCAGTGAGTAAGCGGAATGGAACCCGTTCGACGCGCATGGAGCGACCTCTGTCAAAGACTGAGAAGGAAAAAGTGCGTGCATCTCTCTCCGGAGAAGGCTGCGCAAATTGGCGTCTCGAAGACGCCATGACCGGACGCTCACGAATGCGTTTCCTGCGGGTGCATTCACTGCGAAATGCGCCAAACCGGGAAATGCCGCACCGCGCCGCTCATGTCTTGAGACAGCGCAAAGATGCTTGCAAAGACAACAGTGACGGATATTAACCGTTCACCCAAACGTAAGCCATCCGATCGATGGGGTGCTATTATATATACATTCATGAATGCACGTAAAAGTGCGTTCAACCGGTAAAAAGGGTTTCCTCCGGAAGATCTGCCAGGCATTAACGTGCGCATGAAATGATCTTTATCAGGCGCGTTTAAAAACGTCAGGGGAAACCCCGCATTTATTGCAGGGCAATACAAATGGTCCGTCGCACCAAGGAAGAAGCGCAGGAGACGCGCACCCGCATCCTCGATGCAGCAGAACAGGTGTTTGCGGAAAAAGGCGTGTCGCGGACTTCGCTGGCCGACATCGCGCAGACGGCGGGCGTCACGCGTGGCGCCATCTACTGGCACTTCGCCAACAAGGGCGAGCTCTTCACGGAAATGTTCGACCGCGTGCTGCTGCCGCTCGACGAACTGAAAGCCGCGTCCGTCGATCCGAACGAGGCCGATCCGCTCGGCCGCCTCGTCGAGATCTGCACCGTCTGTCTGCGCGACACCGCGAACGACCCGCACCGCCGCCGGGTGTTCGACATCCTGTTTCACAAGTGCGAGTTCGTCGAAGAGATGGGGCCCGTGATGGCGCGCTACCAGAACACCATGCGCGAGGGCCTGACGAACATTCAGACGTGTATGCGCAACGCGATCTCCAAAGGGCAGTTGCCTGCCGACATGAACGTGCCCGTGGCGGCGTCGATGGTGCACGCGTTCATCAGCGGATCGTTGAAGGACATGCTGTTCGTGCCGGAAGTGCTGGACTTCGGCCGGCACGCGCGGCAGATGGTCGAAAGCATGATCGATGCGTTGCGCAGCCCGGCGCTGCGCATGGGCGCCTGAACGTATTCACGCTGGACGTCACAGCGGCGCTCAGCCCGGAAAGCCGATGCGCAGCATGGGCCGCCGGCAAGCCGGCCGCCCTTTTTCCTTCATTTCCGGCTCGCTCAGGCGGCCGTCTTCGCTCGCGCCTTCTGGTTCGATGCGTAGATCGAGCCGCGTTCCAGTTGCCCGCCCGACTGCACGGCGCCGATCCATTGCTGCGTGCTCGCGACGGCCGCGAAGCGCGACTGCAGCACGACGCTGAATACGCGATGGATTTCCTCGGCGCTCGCCAGACCGGCGCTGTTTTCATACGGCACGGAACCCGTCGCGTCGTGCAGAAACTCGACGGCGAGGCCCATGTGCAGCGCGTGAACGATCGTCGATGCGTCGCAGTTGTGCGTCATGTAACCGACCACGGTGAGCGTATCGATCTCGCGCGCCGCGAGCCAGTCCGCCAGATCGGTGTCGGTGAAGGCGCTCGGCAGCGCTTTCTCGATGTGGTGATCGTACTTGCGCGATGCGACCACGTCGTGCAGTTCCGCGCCTTCGCTGCCGCGCGCGAAGATCGGCGAGCCGGCCGGCGTGAAGTTCTGCACGACGACCACGGGAATCTGCGCGGCGTGCGCCGCGTCGATTGCGCGGCCGATGTTGGCGAGCGAGGTCTGCACGTCGGGGTATTCGATCGGCAGGTCGCCCGTCACGTATTCGTTCTGGACATCGATGACAATCAGGGCGCGGCGGGGCGTCGGCATGGCAACTCTCCTGGATGGTTGAAGTCGGCGGCCGGCGGTTGCAGCCGCAATGCACGCATTGTTCGCGTTCCGCCCATCGCGCGACAGTGACCCGAATGACAATTTTCGCTAGGATTGGGCCATTCGCCATTTCGAACGGGAGGCCGCGATGGCCCGCTCCGCTGTCCGCGCCGCTGCAACCTCCGCATCAATGGCTGCTTCAAAACCGGCGAAGCCGCGCGCATCCAGCGCGAGTCCTGATCGACAGCCAACGCAGACGTGCCGCAGCGCCCCGAACACACCGCATGTCGTCGCGGCCGTCGCCTTCGACGGCATCAGCCCGTTCCATCTGTCCGTGCCCTGTGTCGTGTTCGCCGAGGACCGCAGCGACGGCGGCGTGCTCGGCTTCGAGTTCCGGGTCTGCTCGATCGACCCCGGCCCGCTGTCGACGACAGCCGGCTTTTCGATCGCCGCAACGCACGGTCTCGACGCGCTCGCCGACGCCGATACGATCATCGTTCCCACCTGGCGCGATCCTGACGAAGCACCGCCCGTAGCGCTGCTCGATGCGTTGCGCGCCGCGCACGCACGCGGCGCGCAACTGGTCGGCCTGTGTCTCGGCGCCTACGTGCTCGCCGCCGCGGGCCTGCTCGACGGACGCCCGGCGACCACGCACTGGGCGTGGGCCGCCGACTTCGCGCGGCGGTTTCCGGGCGTGAAGGTCGATCCGCAAGTGCTGTATGTCGACGACGGCGACATCCTCACGTCGGCGGGCACGGCGGCGGGGCTCGATTGCTGCCTGCATGTGGTGCGCAAGCTGTGCGGCGCGCAAAGCGCGAACTACATCGCGCGGCGCCTCGTCGTGCCGCCACATCGCCAGGGCGGTCAGGCGCAATACGTGCAGCAGCCCATGCCGCCCGACCTGCGCGGCAACCGCTTGTCCGCGCTGCTCGACTGGGTGAACGGCACGCTCGACACGCCGCACACCCTCGATTCCCTGGCCGGGCGCGCCGCAATGAGCCGTCGCACCTTCACACGTCACTTCAAGGCAGCGACGGGAACGACCGTGAGCGCCTGGCTGCTTGGGCAACGGCTCGCGCGCGCGCAGCAACTGCTCGAAAGCACCGACGAGTCGGTCGAGTCGATTGCGGGAATGGCGGGGTTCGGCTCGACGGCGTCGCTGCGCCAGCACTTCACCGACGCGTTCAGGACGTCGCCGTCCGCATGGCGCAGAGAGTTTCGCGGTGTGTGAACCGCCGCGCGCATAGTGAAGCGACGGTAACGGCTAGCCTTGCGTGAAATACCGCGCGACGTAGAGCAGCAGCGCGACGAAGAAAATCATCGCCGCCCACGCCCAGTTCGGCAGCACATGTGGATCATGCTCATGATGCAGGCCGTGCAGCAGCGAATGCGCGGCGCGGCCGGTCAGCGTACTGCCTTGATGATGATCGTGCAGCCGCGCACGGCGCGCCACGCCGGAAAGGCTGATTGGCCGCAGAAACACGTGCTGGCGCCGCCCTTGCGTGCCCGTCGCGCGGTTCGGCCCTTTGCCGTGCTTCGCCTGGACGACCGCGCAGAATTCGGTGAAGAAGTCGTCGGCCAGTTCGTGCAGCGCGTTTTCGATCTGCCGCGCGGGCAGTTGCGCGAGCGGTCCTGTCGACGTCGCCCACACCGAATAGTCGATGCGCGTGCTCGGCCCGCGACCGGGAAGATGCAGATGAAGATGATCGTCGGTGCGCAGCGACACGTCGATCTGGCCGCGCAGCGAGCCGACGCCCTCGGCGCGCGCCTTGAAGTTGAGCGTGCGATGCGGCTTTGCGCTGTTCGCGCCGTCCTCGCTCGCGACGTGGGCGCGTATGTGATAGTGCGCGCGCAGCGGACCGAGCGGCACGGTCATCGTCAGCAGATATTCGCCGCCCTGGAGCCGGCGCAAGGACTCGCAATTGTCGAGACTCGCGCGCAGCAACGCGAGATCCTGCAGCGCGTCCCAGACTTCGGACGGCGCCAGCGGCACTCTCAACGCGTCGTTCAATTCCATGGCAGCCTCCCCGATAACCGTGCGACTGCGGGATCAGGATGTCTGATCGATGCGGTCGACACGCGATGCGTGAAACGCAAGATACCCCGCGATCTGCTTCACCCCTTCCAGAGGGTTTTCATAGCTCCAGACTGCACACTCGATCGTCTCGTCTTCCGTCCGCAGATGGTAGTACGACGCTTCGCCCTTGAACGGACAGTGCGACGTGTGAGCCGATCGTTCGAGCCGCGCCATGTTAACGTCGGCCCGCGGGAAATAAAACACGTCGGGACAGCCTGTTTCGCACAGCGTGAACCCGGCATGCGTGTCCGCGAACGTCACGCCCTGGTGGATCACCCGTACGCGATGCTGGTTGGGCCTGATGGAAATCGTATGCCCCGCTTCGGCGTCGCCTCCGTGCGCTGGCGCACCGCGGGATGCATGGCCGCCGTGCCCGGCACTGCCGTTGTCCGCGTCTTCGGCGCTTCCGCCGGATGGGGCATCGTTCATGTGATCCGCTCCGCTGCTCGCACGTTCGCGCACGCTCCGGTCAGCGGGCTCAACCGCCAGTCCGGCTCTCATCGCGCGCCGCGTCGTTGTCATTATGCGGTGCGCGTCTCCCGGGCCGCGCAGCGTCGGCTCCGAAACGCCGAAGCCACGGAGCGTGTCCGTGGCTTCATTATTGACCAAACACGCCGCGATTGCGCGGCCTTCGTTGGCGCATCGGGTCTCTACCGATTGCCGCCGCGTGCGCGTTGCGTCGCGGCCACTGCAAGCGGCGCGGCGGCCGATCGATGCGCGATTGCCTGCCTCGTCGCGCCCGGCGTCCGTCGGCTTTTTGCGCGTTTCTTTCGCGTCGCTTACTGTGTCTTCCAGTAGAACGCGGCCTTTGCCGTACCCTTCGCCGGAATGGTGATCGGCTTCGACTGATCGTTTTCCTTGTACGCCGCATGCACGGTGTAGCGGCCAGGGCGCAGCTTGACCAGCATATACGGCCCCCGCGACGTGGTGTCGAGCACGCTGCCGCCATGTGCATCGACGATCTTCACCTTTACATCGGCGAGATAGTCCGAACCGGGGCCCGTGAAGCGCAGCGACAACGGCCACTGGCTCTGCGCGGAGAGCAGCGCCTTCGATTCATCGAGACCGACGCCGCCCGAGGTGTACGACACGTCGCCCTGTTGCTGCACTTGAGGCAGACCTTCGCCATTGACGTTGCCCGCACTGGTGCTATCGGTGGTGGTACCGCCCGTGACTTCGCTTGCCTGCTGCGCGAACGCGCCGCCCGACAGGCCGAATGTGAGAACTGTCGCTGCCGCAACCGAAACGGTGCGAGCGACGATACGACGATGAGTCATTGCGTGGCTCCTTAGGGGGCAAACCTGAACGGTTCTAACGCATAACCGTACGCAATCTGTATGCCCATCCCGCCCCATCAACGCCAACAACGAAACAGGCCCGAAAATCGGGCCTGTTTCGTTCGCAGCGCGCTCGGTGTGCAGGCCGCGAACCTTCCATTTTTTCCATCACCGGCAGCTTTTACCGGCCGGCGCCGGTAGCGCGGCCGGCACGCCGGCATTTGCCGGATCAACCGAGATCGACGGGCACGAAAATCTGCGAGTTGTCGCGCTGGATCAGCAACGCGATGCTATTGCCCGCTGCCGACACCGCCTGCTTCAACTGGTCGATGTTCGATACCGACCGCCCGTTGACGGCCAGAATCACGTCGCCCGGCTGGATGCCGGCGCTGGCTGCCGCGCCGCTCGCATCCTGCACCAGCAGACCGTGCGACACGGACGCGCCGCTCTTTTCCTGCGGCGTGAGCGGACGCACCGCGACGCCGAGCCTGCCTTGCACCTGCGCCGGGCCGCTTTCGTCATTCGACGCAACCTTCGCGTCCGACAGCGAGCCGATCGTCACCTTGAGATCCTTGGTCGACTTGTCGCGCCATACCTGGAGGTTGGCCTGCGTGCCCGGCGCAATGCCCGCGATCTGCGACGGCAGCGCTGAAGAATCCGTCACATCCACGCCGTTCACCGACAGGATCACGTCGCCCGGCTGCAAGCCTGCCTTCGCGGCCGGACCGCCCGGGTCGACGGAACTCACGAGCGCGCCTTGCGGCTTCTTCATGCCGAACGAATCCGCGAGCGTCTGGTTCACGCTCTGCACGGCGACGCCGAGCCGGCCCCGGCTCACGTGGCCCGTTTTGACGAGATCGTCCTTGACCTTCATCGCCTCGTTGATCGGGATGGCGAACGAAAGGCCCTGGAAGCCACCCGTCTGCGAATAGATCATCGAGTTGATGCCGATCACTTCGCCTTGCAGATTGAACAGCGGGCCGCCCGAGTTACCCGGATTCACGGGCACGTCGGTCTGGATGAACGGCGTGTAGTTCTCGTCAGGCAGCGAGCGCGACTTCGCGCTGATGATGCCCGACGTCACCGTGTTGTCGAAGCCGTACGGCGAGCCGATCGCGACGACCCACTGGCCGACCTTGCTCGAGCGCGGATCGCCGATCTTCACCGTCGGCAGATCCTTCGCGTCGATCTTCAGCACGGCGACGTCCGACTGCTTGTCCGCGCCGACCACTTTTGCCTTGTACTCGCGCTTGTCGGTGAGCTTGACAGTCACGACGTTCGCGCCGTCGACAACGTGCGCGTTGGTCAGCACATAGCCGTCGCTGCTGATGATGAAGCCCGAGCCGAGACTCGCGCTCGGACGGTCGCCGTCATCGCCGCCGCCACCATTGGGGCCGCCCGGCATCTGGCCGAAGAAATGACGGTAGAACTGATAGAACGGATCGCTCGGATCGATGGGAAGCTGACCGCTGTTATTGCCATTGCCGCCGCGCATCGCCGTCTGCTTCACGACGTGCTTCGCGCTGATGTTGACGACGGCAGGCCCATACGTTTCGACGAGGCCCGAGAAATCGGGAATGCCCGTTTTCGCCGCGGCTTCCGCGGGCATCATCGCGGCGGCCGCGGGCGAGATCACCTGGGGCGCTGGCACGTCGCGATGCCCCGCCACGTAGCCCGCCGACAATGCGATAACGACGGCCGCTGCAACGGCGCTACGGGTCAGTATTTTTGCTTGCATCGTGTACTCCTGATTGGGAGAGTTGACTCTTTGATGAGTCGAAGAGTACGTGGCGTCGCTTAAATCAATCTTAAACAATGCCAACTCGATGAAAGCCTCGCGCAAACCCGTGCCGGGCGGGCGATTCAGAAGCGCACGTTGACCCGCAAACCGCCTGACGCAGAGTCGTCGAGTGTGACGCTCGCGTGATGCTGTAGCGCGATGCGCCGCACGATAGCGAGACCGAGGCCGCTGCCCGCAACGTCGGTACGCGCGCGATTCGCTCCTGCGCCGACGCGGTAGAAGCGGTCGAAGACGCGGTCGCGTTCATCGGGCGGAATGCCGGGTCCGCTGTCGGCGATCTGCACGAGCGGCCGGCCATCTTCGACGCGCAGGCAGACATCGACGCGTCCGCCCTCCGGCGTGTATTTGGTCGCGTTGTCGATCAGGTTGTTGAGCATCACGCGCAACGCTTCTGCGTCGCCGGTGACGGTTGCGGGCTCGCTAGCCTCGATGCCGAGATCGACGCCGCGCTTCTGCGCGAGGGGCAGATGAGCAGTCACGCATTCGTGCACCAGCGCGTCGAGATCGACACTGCCCGTTGCGGCATGACCATCCGGCTCGGAACGCGCGAGCGCGAGCAGCTGCTCGGCAAGACGCGTCGCGCGCGTCACGCCCGCCTGCAGATCGTGCAGCGCTTCGCGGCGCTCGGTTTCGTCATGCGCGCGCGCCACCAGTTGCGACTGGATCTGCACGGCGGCGAGCGGCGTGCGCAGTTCGTGGGCGGCATCGGCGACGAAGGCTTTTTGCGTATCGAGTGCAATGGCAAGCCGTTCGAGCAGGCCGTTCAATGCGCGCACGAGCGGCTGCACTTCGAGCGGCAAGCGAGAATCGGGCAGTGGATCGAGCGCTTCGGGATGACGCGTGTCGAGCGCGCCCGTGACGCGCCGCAAAGGCGCGAGCCCACGCCCGACCACGCCCCACACCGCGACGCCCATCAGCGGCAGCAGCACGATCAGCGGCCACAGCGTGCGCAGTGCGACGTTTGCCGCGAGCCGGTTGCGCACTGACAGCGGCTGCGCGAGCTGCACCACGTTATCGCCGACGATCGCCCCATACACGCGCCAGTCGCCGCGCTCGGTGCGCTCCGTCGAAAAGCCGAGTTCGGCGCGCGGCGCGAGCGGTGCACGCGGATGCGAGTAGTACATCAGCACGCCGTTGCGATTCCAGATCTGCAGCACGATGCCTTCGTCGCCTGTATCGCGCGAGCTGAGCACTTGCGAGAAAGGCTCGGCGGGCAGCGCGGCGGCGATTTCCTGCAACTGGTAATCGAACAGTTCGTTGGCTTCGGCGAGCGCCTGACGGTAGATCAGCCAGCCCGCAATGCCGACGCCGAGCAATACGATAGCGAGCAGCCAGAACAGCAATTGACGGCGAATCGAACGCATCGTGTCAGGCTTCCTTGGCGATCATGTAGCCGAGACCGCGCACGTTGCGTATCAGTTCCGCGCCGAGCTTCTTGCGCAGCGCGTGAATGTAGACCTCGACGGTATTGCTGCCGATCTCCTCGCCCCAGCCGTACATCTTCTCTTCGAGTTGACTCTTCGACAGCACCGCCCCCGGGCGCGCGATCAACGCGGCGAGCAACGCGAACTCGCGCGCGGACAGCGCGACGGGCGCGCCGTCGAGCGTCACCTGATGCGAGGCGGGATCGAGCGTGAGATTGCCGTGGCGGATCGTCGATTCGCTGCGTCCCGACTGGCGGCGAATCAGCGCGCGCATCCGAGCGCCGAGTTCGTCGAGATCGAACGGTTTCACGAGGTAATCGTCGGCGCCGGCGTCGAGTCCTTTCACGCGGTCCGCGACGGCATCGCGTGCGGTGACGATCAGCACGGGCAGTTGATGGCCGCGTGCACGCAGCGTGCGCAGCACGTCGAGGCCGTCGCGCTTGGGCAGGCCGAGATCGAGCAGGACGAGATCGTAAGGCTGGCCCGCGACGGCGTTTAGTGCGGATTCGCCGTCCTGCACCACGTCGACCGCGAAGCCTTCGCCGCGCAGTGCCTTGCGCACGCCTTCGGCGATCATTCGGTCGTCTTCAACGAGAAGTATGCGCATCGCTGTTTATCCGCTCCGGCGGTTCGGGCGCTCGTGGCCCGGTTATGTGTTTTCAATGCCAGCATTCTAGCGCTCAAGGTTTTTTTGCTGCGCTGGGTGGAGGATATGGGTTTCGTTTTTGCCTGATTTTGGTTGTTTTGCGATGGTGGGTCGGGTTTACAGGTTTTTGCGCTGGCATCCGCGATGCGTTAGCGTGCTTCACGCGTCGCCCCTGTGCGGGGCGGCACCTACTTTTCTTTGC
>NZ_JAGUUD010000129.1:0-20810 GCF_020177535.1 Paraburkholderia sp. XV
AACACGACATCTGTAAATAGCCGGCGCTACGACATTTCAATCTGGCTTTGACACTGTCTGTAAGAGCAATATGAGAATGTCGGGTTCTAGCAAGATACAAATGTCGTGTTTTGCAGCTGGCAAGCTGGCGGTTCACTGCAGCACTGCAGGAGCCGTCCATGAAGTCAGCGACACTGGTGACACTGAACATGCGCGAACTCGACCGTCTGAAGATGATCCAGTCCGTGGTGGACATGGGACTGAAGCCCGCTCGCGCGGCGGAGCGTCTCGGCTTGACGGTACGCCAGGTCGAGCGGCTGGTGGCGCGGTATCGTGAATCGGGCGCGGCGGGACTAGCGCGGGGAACTAAATTTCGTACTTTTTGGGCGCAAAAACCCGGAAAATGGTGTGTCGCGGCTTCGTAATGACTTTAGTTCCAAAAATCCGACGCACTGAGCGCTGACAGCAGACTGCTGCGGCGGACGCCGTCGACAAGTATCAAATTTAGTTCCAACTTGGCTGGCTCGCGAACTATACGCATCTGTCGCTGCAACCGACGACATTAAGATGCGTGAATCCGACCGCGGATAACAGAATATGTCGTTGATTATGGAAATAGAGCATTGAACTTTTCCTGAACTAAAAACGGACAGGGTTGCACAACATCTTTGTCCGATTTTTAGTTCCAAGAAACGCAGGCAAGTCTGGAATTTACTTCCAGAATAAGCGAGTTGGTCTGAAATTTAGTTCCCAAAGACGCACATTGGTAGGACATTTAGTTCCGGAAGCGCACATACGTCGGGAATTTAGTTCCAGCGGACCGAGCCTTTCGCAAACGTGCGTAGAAACTTCATCGCCAAGACGCGCACGGCCCAAGCGCCGTCGCTGACTCGTTGGCCTCGATCACGCCCCCATGCGCTTCGCCGCGACAGTAAAGTCCAAGGCATTAACGCTTGCCGAACGCGTTATCGGTTAAAAATATTCCCTTCACGGACCCTAGATGCCGACGGACACCAACTGCGACAACACCTCTGGAACGTGGCTAAACATGGAGCGCCATGTAGTCTGCAGAAGGGGTTTGTACTCAATCTCTTCGTCAGGAAATGCAACCTCGGCGAACCCACTTAGCTTGAAATGGCGATGTTCGTTGAGGCCTCGTGCCGTGCAGAAGCGCTCTATGCCGATCTTCGCAATCGCCTGGCCGGCCTTCTCGAATTCCGCAATCGACGTAACCAGAAAGGGCATCGTCTCAGGTAGGTCGGAACTCAGGCCTTTCTCTGACAAATGCCGTCTTACCGCGAGATTGAGCCGCTCGATTACGCTCGGCGTAAAGAGATACCAGTCTTCATATGTGACGACAACGGGATAAATGGGAAGACCGTTCGGCATCCATGCGGACAGGCCCTGAACCGCGTCATGGATGTTCCGGTAATGCTGTACGACGGCACGAGCGAGGTCGTCCATCGATGCCTCGAGGGCATGAGAATCCGCTGCCTCCTTGGCCGGTTGCGCCATCCTACGCGCCTTGCATTCGAGGAAAAGGTTGCCTGTCCCGTCGCTCACGATCCAATCAACCCCGTGTCGCGGTTGCTTTCGTACGCTGTAGGTACGCTCGGACTCAAGCGTGAACCGTTCATTGTTAAACACTTCAACAAGCACTTTGCCAACGTAGTCTTGGAATGCCCTGCCGTAACGGTCCCCGAAGCGCGGGTCGCTGCCCACTACATCGTAAAAGAGCCCTTCCGTGACTCGCCGGAAAAGAAAATCCGGCAGTGGACAGCACAGCCCCCTGGTTCCGTCGACATCGACATGAATCAGCGGAAACTTCTCCAGCGCATTCCAGGTGTACTGCCATGCCTCGTCGAACCGCTGAACGGCGCGTAACTCGGCACGAATGCCCTCCGGCGTGCCAGCGGTACGTTGGAAAAAGGTGTCGCGCATTTCACCGGAGATGCCAAATGCTGAATAGTCTTGAACCGGACTTGTATAAGGTCCTCGCATCGCCGCGCCTCCCAGAATCAGCGCGAGAGTGAAGATGGCTGGCACTGGCAGCCCCACAGCCTGTTCAACCATCGGAGCGACATCCGGCGCACCGTAGATGTGATAGGCGCGAAAGATTGCAGCGCCGTGATTGGGATGCTGGCAGCGAACCTGTAGGTGCACCAACGGGTGAAGTGAATCCATTGCGCTATCGCCGGAGTCGATCGTGCGTTCCGAGATTGCTTCGTCGATGCGGCGAATATGATTTATAAACGTTAGCACTCCGTTGAGAGTGGACAAAAGATCCTCATCTCCACCGGCGTGCAGCAAAATTTCGCGGGACAGCAGATGGAGTTCCCAAACATGGGTCTCGTAGCGCTGGCCGCCGGCGCCGGGCAATACAATCTGTCCACCTGAATCGGCACGACGTTGAAGCCACCAGATGCGCTCCAGCGATTCCCGAAGGGCGAGACGCCGCAATTGATTTCTGAGTGGCTTGTAGACGTCGTGGATATCCATTTGTTGCCCGTGGTCGTTCGATATACTGCGGCCTGAATTCGCTCAGCAAAGCCTTGCGGAAGGCTTCATCGTGTTTTTGCTGCCCTTCCCCGCTTCGTGGGCGCAGCTACCGGAACAGCCGATAGCGCTTTCGCTAAATGGCCGCGACAATAACTCCAACGAACGATGATCTCAGTAATCGGGAAGCACAACGATTTCTGGCGCACTCGCAGAGCGCCTGCCGATGGCTAATGCTAAGCCACGCGCAAGCTGGCAAATGGCCAATGCCCCAATGGCGCTGGATTGCGTCGCCATCCAGGTTCAATCGGTGTCGCTCGCCGTGCGCGATTAACGATGCATCTGGTCCGCGGACTCACTGCCGAATGGACCTGCGGTGTGTACAAGTCCGAATCGTCCCCAACCTGCTGCAACCCGAGTGTCGGTGCTTGTCGCGGCCTAACAAATGCTAAATCGTGACGTCATCGGCCGTCGTCCACTTCGCCCGCGTCCGCCGCTGACTCGCCCAGGAAGGCGGCGCGCTGGCGTGGCGAGGGGGCGTCAAACGTTTCGAGCCTGTCACGACCACGAAGCCCACTTCCGTCAGAATAGAACAGCCGCGTAAAGGTAAGCCGCCCCCCGAAGCCGTCGCTCGCTGAATCACCGTACGCATTTTTTTCGCCCGCAACGGTCCAGATAGCGACGAGACCTTCACGCTCAAGCAATCTGAGGAAGGCGTCCCGATCAACCAGTGCGGCGCTCTCGCCCGCCGTCGAGACGGACGGATCCATGAAGCGGGTGACCCCCTGAGCATCCTGATACACGATCGAGCGACCGTCGGTGAGATGCAGTCCCAGCCCATCCATCAACCACCGCGCCGGCAGACGCAGGTTGATGTGATCGCTTACCGAGCCATCGTAACCGTCTGCCTCGGCGTTGTACTCCGTCGTGGTTGGCCTGATAGCGAGTCTGTTCCCGCGTCGCACAGTTGGGTCGACAGGGCGCCAATCGAGGATCCAGTCATCCTGCCCCTCGTCGAGCGATCGCCACGGAAACTCGCCGAGGTGGACGCGGTAACCCCCTCCCGCGGCGGCGGGCACGTCGTGCGGGCCAGCCATCTGACCTGTCGACATCAACTCCAGCGCCCTGTCGCGGTCCGCCGTTCGCACGACCACGCTTGCTACACGGCGCCACGCCTCGCAGTGCATGCCCTGCGTCGGCGTGCGCCAGGTCTTAAATCCTGTAAGCACCAGCCAGTGACGGTCGTCGTCTTCGGACCTGACAGCGACGTTCTCGAGTCCATCGATGATATCCTCGGACGAGTGCAGCCACGTTATCGCCTCGGCGGGCGTACGGGCAGCAAGTTCGGGTGCCGCGCCGATCCAGAACGGCTTCGCCGGAACCTCCTCCCAGTCATCTGCAGCAACATGATCGACCAGCAGCGAGGGGTCCAGGTTGCGCAACCGAAGCGGGTCGGTGTCGCGATCCGGAAGACGTTCGAGATTGTCGCTCATCCGCGCGACCAGTTCATAAAGCGCCAGCCACTGATATTTCTTGCCGATTCGCTCGAGGGTGTGCTCGTTCCGATCGCCACGGACCTGCCGGTCGAACGCGCCATGCAGTTCCTCCGACCAGCCCAGATCATGCGCCCGCTTAACGACCCAGCGCCGCGCCCACGCGAGATTGAACCCGGTAGGACCCTGTTGGCGCGCATAGCTCTGGTACATGCCTTCGGCCCGCCAGTACTCGGCTCGCTCCCGCCATTCTTCGAAGATATCCGAGCCGACAGCCGCCCTGAAGACCGTCTTTGCCGCCCTGATCCGGTCGCGCGCCTCCCCCATCACGACGGTGTTGCGGGGATTCTCGCTGGCGATGGTTTCAACGAGCCGGTCATGCGCCGCGATCATGTCCAAGGTCGCCGTGACCTTGAACTCGTCAAACCAGGCGTTCCGCAGATCCAGCGCGTTCGGCAGCGGCGTGGTGCCGACGAGAGCCGGACTCCAGTCCTGCACCGCGTAGTCGAGCACGTAACGCCCAAAATCACCGTCCTGGCACGAGTTGACGATTTCGTCGGGATACCTTCCGTTGTCACCGTACTGCCGCGTGTAGGCTTCGATGGTTTCGTCGGGAACATGCTCGATCGGCCAGGAGCTGAGAAAGGGTCCCTCGATGTTTTCGCGTTCAATTGCGCGGCCCAACACTCCCCGATGCATGGCATATGCAATCAGTCCAAGGGCATGGTCGCGCAGCAACGAATTTGCCGGGGGCGTGCGGTTCGCAAAAAGATCACGATAGAGGGTCGTGGCGACAGCCGACAGATCGTACTCCTCCCACACGCCCTGCATGGCCGCCCCGTAGAGCGCGGCAGTCAGACGCTCGGTCAGATATCCGTCGTCAACACCTTTGAACCCGTTCCACAGGCTGATCGCGAGCCCGGGACGACCGGCAAGCAGTACGACAAGCGCCTTCGTCGCTCTATCGCGAAGGGCGCGAAAACTCGTTGTGAAAAACCAGGTGAGCTGTATGGCCGCCAGCTCGGCGCGCGCAGCCGTAACGCGTGTCTGGTCGGCGTTCCACGCCCAGTCGACCAGAGTCGTTGCACGGTCCGAATCAGCCAGATGGACCGACCACTGGGCGTCCCGCTGCGGCATCGCATGCCGTCGTAGTTCGCTGTCGAGCACACGCACGTTGAACGGATGCTCCGGCTCAGTCGACAGTGCAATGAGTGTGTCGAAACGCAGGCGCTCGTCGCCCATTTCATCCACGAGCTGCCATGTCCTTTCACGGAAAGCCGTCGGTCGGCGGGCGAGGAGGCTGTTAACGAATGCTTCGTCCACCCATGACCGTGGCGGTACGCCGGCCAGATCTGGAAGCTCCAGCTCCAGGCGCTCGGGCAGCTGGATCGCGAGCGCCTCCAGAAGCCCCGGAACGATGCGGGAATGCGGATCAGCCAGCGCCTGGTGCAGCGGTGACCCAGGAGCGCACACAGCGCCAGCTCCCGCGGAAGTCATGCTGCGATTCAGGAGGCTGGCGGCAATTGCATGATCACCCATCCGCTCGAACGTGAAACGGACAACCTCCCTGGATTCAGCGCTGGAAAACGAATCCTGCTCCACGGCGAGAAGCCCTTCGTTTTCCAGCTGGAACAGCATGTCACGCGCGATCTCATTGCCATCGTAGATTGAGCGCACGAGCTCGTCAGCGCGCTCGAAACCGACCTCTCCACGCCCTGTCCTGGACATCTCCGTCGTCAATGCCTCGATCGCTTTCGAAACCAGGTTGCGGCGTGGCGAAACCTTCGTGGTCGCTTCAATACGTCGTGTGACGGTCGAGGTAAAGAGCCGGAACGCTTCGGAAATCCCGCTCAGGCTGTCCGTCATCAACACTTCGCCTTCGGCTTTCAGGGCATCGCAGGCCAGACGGAGGAAAAGCGGGTTGTGCAGTTCATCGAGCTGACGGGGAGCCTCCGGTACGCTGATGCCGCGCCGACGCAGATAACGCATCACATCGTCGTCATCGAAGCCCTCATGTTCAATCCGCGGCAGCTTCGATGCATCCAGTGAGTCCGGGATAACGACATCCAGATACGTTGTCCGACACGACAGCACTACCGTTATGAAGGGAAACTGCCTGAGGTCGTTCAACAGACCCGCGAGGCGCTCCGGCCAGATCAACTGCCCATTCTTCTCATTGAGTGCGTCGATTACGACAAGCGCGCGAACATCCGCCGCTTCTCCGGCGGCATTGAGTGCACCGAGGAACTGCCTGACCTGGAGATGGCGCGGCAGATCGAGGTCCCGCAGGATCTCACCCCACGGTTCGGCATCCGGCAGCTTGCCGCCGAGCACCATCATGGCCGGTCGACCGTTCTCGATCTGGTGTGCACAGGCGTCAGCTAGCAGGTGTGACTTGCCGCTTCCGGCATCACCGGACACGAGTAGCGCCCGCGTGTCGAGATGCGTCCAGTGATCCGCGCGAACATTGCGAGCGCAGGCACGCAACGCGTTCATCAGATTGGAAACGGCGATCAGCTCCGGGCTACGCTCACGACCTTGCCTCTGGTCCCGGAGTTCGCCATGCCACGCGGTGGCCAGACCGGCAACGGCATCGATCCTGCCGCGCAGTTCCAGCAGCGGAAATGAATCCGGCTGCTCATCGGCGAGTGTGTCCAGTTCGGTCGCAACGCCCAGCGCGGCGGTGCGCGCAGCGTTGTTCGCGCTGTCTGGCGCCTGTTGCAGGCTATGCCTTATTCGCGCAGCGAGCGGTTTCAGCGCTTCGAAAATCACGGGGTCGCCCACCGATGCGAGGATCGACTGCCGCACCGGGATGTCGATGTGGGTTTGCGGACTGTAGCGATCCCCCAGGCTATCCGCTGTCCGTTCGAAGGCGTTCCGGAACCAGTCGGGGGTCAACAGTTCCTCGTCAAACCAGAAGGCTATCCGCCCCGCCGATCTCGGATTGCTGTCCGTCAGCCTCTGTTTGATCTCGTGCGCGTCCCAGCGATCGATCGCGACTATTCTGCCGGCTGCGGCGGCTTCGCTGATCCGCCGCTCACGCCACCTAGTCCATTTTGCGAACGCCGTCGTCACGTCAGCGCGGCGCGAATCCGCCAGATCGAACGGGAAGCACGCGATGAACCGGTGCATGGCAGGATGCTTTACAAGCGCTTTCGTCAGTGATCCGTCGAGCGAGCTGAGCAGACTGTCAATCTCCCAGTAGAACTTCACCTGCCATCCGGTTTCTGAGCCGTCGGCGTGCGTGGCAAAGCACTCGATGCCGCCGTCTCCTCCCCGCCCTTTCTTGTCGAAGCGGATGCGATCCGTCAGCGGTTCATCGCCCGCCAGCTGGCAGCATAGCTCCTCGAATGCGTCAGCCTGGCTGGTTCGATGAACGCGGATTTCATTGAAGTCAATATCGGGAAGGGACATGGGGTAAAACCAGTCAGAAGCAGTTAAGGCGAAAGTAGAGCCGTTTCCCGGCTACTCGCGATGGCGCTCGCAGCGGCAGGGCTTCACGCCCGCCCTCCGCTGTCTCCAGGAAATGCCATATATAAAGCAGCTTGCTCGGTCGGCGAAGGGCCGCCCGAAGCGCGGGCCGCAGCGCACACGCACAGAAGCGCGTAGCGCACACCTTTTGCGCGATGGCCGGTTCTTCGCGAGGCTGCCTCATGTCAGCCGGAGATTGTACGCGGCGGGTCCGCGAATTTCGACAAGTGACGCGACGGACATTGCCTTCATGCCGTTGCGAACGAACGCACCCAGTCAGCAACGTTGACGCTGCACCGACTTCCCTGTGCTGAGCGAGCGTTCACTGATGCTCAACGCCTGCGGCGGCAACGAGGACTGCGGCCGCGGAGCACGCCAACCCCCGTCCACTGTACCATTTGGTGAGGCCGGCATGTGCGAAACCTCATGCGGGCACGCTCGGACGATCGCGTCGCTTTCCTGGCGCGTCACGCTGCACCGGCACCTGAGAGTTCAGCCGGTGCGCACGCTTCAGTATCGTCGCGAAGTAGTTCTCCTCTGTTCCACTCGCGCCGGCGTTTTCGAGGAAGCCGGCATCGCCGAAAAACACCAGATGGTGCCTGGCTCGCGAACAGGCGACGTTCAGACGCTTGCGGTCCAGCAGGAATTGCAAGGCGCCCTGCGTCCGCACCGTCGAATAGCAGACGAGATCCGCTTCGCCACCCTGGAACGCGTCGACGGTGTCAACCTTGATCGCGAGGCGTTCCAACACGTCAATCTGTTCCGGATGAGTCGAGCAGTAGGCATTCAGCCTGTCTCGAACCAACTTCTTTTGCGCTGCGTACGGGGTAATGACGGCGACCTCAGTGTGCGGTTCCGCGGACTCAGCCACACTCGCCAGGAAGTGCACAATGGCGTCCGCTTCGGCAAGGTTGCAGAGGCTCCTGCTTTTCGCGGGCCGCGTCTGACGCCCCTTCACATTCACCCAGTTCAGGCTGTGCGACATTAGCGCCGAGCGTTCCCATCCGTCTGCGGCCACGCCATTGAACAGGGTACGGGCCTTTCTGCGCGTGTAAAAAAGCTCGCCCACCAGATCGCCGATCTCAGGCGCCATCCGGTACTGTTCCTTCAGGATAGCCTTGGACCCGGCAGGCAACTGTTCGAAAAGCAGTTCGAAAAAGCTCGTCTCAAGGAACGCCTCGCGCAGAAACGGCAACACGTCGCGAGCCGTATCCTCGCGCAACAGCGGTGAGACGCACGGTGGCAACTGATAGTGATCACCGATCAGGATCGCCTTGCGGCAGCGAAGCAGCGGAATCAGAAGTTCCGGCACGGTCGCGCGGCCGGCCTCATCGATGATGGCAACATCGAACACGAGATGATCCACGCCGCCCTTCGGGGTGGACAGGCCCACGCACGTGGCGCCCACCAGATTCTTGTCGGCGAGCAATAACGTGCTGAGCTCTTCGAGCGTCGGCCTGTCGAGGAGATTGTCCGGCGTGTTCATCACGTAGTCAATCACGGTCGACCACTGGCACGCAATGTCGTGCCTGTCACTGCCCGTTTCCAGCACCTTCCTGCGCGCATCCTGCGACAGCCGTTCGACGAACTGCGCATATCGTTCGTCAAACTGGTAGCGCTTCAGGCTGGCGCTTACCTTGTCGGGGTTGCCAATGCGAATGACCTGTACCGCTGTCTGCGCGAGGTCCGGAAAGCGCTGGATAAAGCGTTCGAGGGCATTGTCCACGGCGGTGTTCTGCTGCGAAACCAGCAACACACGGCAATTCGGGTTCGCCGTAAAAAGTTGATACAGCATCTCCACGATGGCCGTCGTCTTGCCCGTACCGGGCGGCCCCTGGATCAGTGCGAGATGCTTCGCCTTTAGCGCCATGCTGACGGCATCCCGTTGCGACGGCGAGAGCTTGCCCCGCCAGTGGATCTCGCGCCCTGCCCAGAAAGGGTCCTCCACGGGCAGGTACGATTGTGGGGACAGCAGGATGTCTTTCAGCGCGGGCTGCACCAGACGATCATAAAAGAAATCGTCGAGCGCACGCTGCTGGCGCTTCAGCGCCGTCGCTGGCAACTGCACGCGAAAGCGGTAGCGCCCCTCAGACTCTTGCCATTCGCGCGGGAACTGTCCGCGTATCGCAAGCGTTCCCTCGTCGGTCAGTTCGTATTCGAGGGATGCCCTATGGCGCTCCGGTACCGCCGGAATATAGGAAAGGCGCTCACTGTCCCATCGCTCGATGCGCAGGCAATGCTCCCGGTGGAGCATGCTGTCCCTTTCGATCTGACGCAGGTAATCGAGGGCCGATGCATCAAACGTTTCTTCTCGCATCTGTGCTGCACTGACTTGAAGCGCGGAGAGCCGGTCGTCGATCGCACTGGGCGTCGTGTCGAAGGTCACGGCACGTACGCTTTCGGCTTCTCGCTGATATTCCAGCACGCTCTGCCACCGGCGCATGAAGATGGACTGCGCGCGTCGCAGGGCATCATGCCCGTCGTTAAGGGCGATCTGCGTGGCGTATTGCCGGAACGCGTCGATGGCCGGCTGCCAGTGCAACGCACGGATATCGATCGCGTCGGTGACAAGCGTAAGGGAAAAAGGAAGCTGGTGACCGACCTGCATGTGTTCCGTCTGGATCACCTCTTCGACCTGCACTCCCGCATCGTGCTCGCCGATTTTCGCGACGAGACGCACATGTGATTTCCCAAGCACGTACTGGTTGTTCTCCGGATCGCAAACCAGCAGGTTCCACTGCGTGAGGGGACTGAAAAACTGACTGTCGGATATAGTGTCGAGCAGTTTCTCCCGCACACGGACAAAAAGCGGATGCTGGTAGGACGCGCCCAGTTCGGGCGGCGGCAGTTGAGATGCACCGATCCAGCGCCGCTTCGATTCCGGTATGAGCGGGTTGCTGTCCAGCGTGATATTGAATGCATCGGGATAGACGAATAGCGTCTGTCCCTGAAGCGGAAGGATATGTTTGTGTGTGAGTTTCGTGACGGGTACCGAGATTTTCACAAGCTCGTCGAATGCGGTGCCTGACACCGCCATGCGATTCGCATGGGTGACGGTCATCGCGACCGGCTCGCCCGGAATGATGTGCTCATAATAAAGGGCACCACGCGCAACGCATCCGTAGAATGCCCCTTCCTGATGTTTGTGTGCACCCGTGATCATCACGGGAATCTCGTCGCCGAATGGCACAGCGAGCGCGAGTTGCCTGCTCTCATGACGTCCAAAGAGCAGCCGGTGCCCGAACCGGGGCAGCGGCTTTCTGATTTCATCAAGGCTAACGATCACCAGCTTGCCGCGGTAAAGCCACTCATCCGGCAGCAATGGCTCGGTCGGCCGTAGCTTGAGTACGGCTGCCCCATCGGTCACACGTGCGATCTGAGCTTCCGCATGGTCGAGATATGCGGCGTACGCCTCCAGCCTGAGCTTTGCATCCTCGATGCGGCAAAACGCGTATTGCAACGCCAGGCGCCGGAATGGGCTCGTAGTGTCCGCGCCAATCTCGGTGCGCACCACCTCGTACAGGTCGTCCAGGCCTTCGCGGATCGGCGCAATCTTTCCGCGGTCATCATTGAGGGCCTGCAGCAGTTTCTTGCGCCAGTGGCCCGCCTTCTCCGTCGTCCACCGTTTGAGGTCCGCCTGCTTCGTCCTGCAGGCCTCTTCATACTCCTGGTAGATGGCTTCCGCTTCTTCCCGCAGCGTCTCGCTGCGCTCGGCCTCCTCCTCGGACATCGAGTTGAAGATCCACTTGACAACCTTCGCCGCGACGAAGACGGCGAGTCCGATGAGCGGCCACATGGGTCAGCGATCGTCCGTGTCAGTTTGGCTGGTGAAATCGCGCGAATCAAGCAGCACGCGACACTCCTCCGCCGTGATTTCCCCCCGTTCCAGCATGTCCAGAAGCCGCGACCGCTCGCTCTCGTTTTTCATGGCAAGATCGTGGCGATTGTCGATCCGGCGCAGGTCGCGGATGTGCCCATCCTCGTCCCGCTTCCGTTCGTTCTGCAGTTCCTGTTTTTTCTTCTCGAAGTCAATTCCATGTTTTAGCACGTCGGCCTTTATTTCGAGGCGTTTGGTCTCGGCTTCGATCCGTGCCCGTTCGGTGCGCTGGCTTTCCGCGCCGTAGTCCGCGATGCTCTTGAACATGCCCGTGGCCGAATCGACGGCCTGAATGACGTGCGTAGGCTCGACCTTCGACAGAAGACCGCCTGATTTTTTGACCGTGGGCGTGCGCCGGGTGTTGATGGGGGGTTTTACAGACTTGACCATGTCGTCCTCTCGGGGATAGGTACTGCTTATTGGATGTTCTCGTTCAGACAGGCGAGGCTCGATCCGACCAGCGTATCGAGGATCGACTGTAGATTGTCCAGTTCCTGCGTGTAGCCACGCAGACGTGCCTCGCAAACCATGCGATGAACGCGGAAAACAAGTTCGACCTTGCGCTTGATCGCTTCAAGGATCTGCGCGCGTTCCCGGGCATGCCTTTCCAGACTTCTCGCAAGCGCCGCCTCCCGGTGCTCCTGGTCGAGGCGGATCGTCTCGTGGTCCAGTTCGATCATGCGCAGATAGCCGTTCGCTGTCTCGCGCAACTCTTCATTGGCTAACTCAAGCTGCCTGTTCAGTTCTTTCTGTGTGAGATACCGCATGTAGCTGTCGCATGCGTCGAACACAGCGATAGCAGCGTCGATCCATACCGCAACCGGGTCCAGACCTCGTAGGCCGCTGACACCGCCTTTCGCAAGGATCATCCCGTAGCGAAGCACGCGTGGGTCGTCGAGCACCTCGTCGCCCATCTGCCTGAAGATCTCAACTGTTCTCATGATTCTGGGGTATCCAGACGTTATCCAACGTGGCGAGCGCGGAATAGACGGCCGTCCACGGAAATGCGCGCCTGCGCCACCGCGGCGTGAACACGTGCATGCGATTGAGCATGTCGATTTCCTTCGAGCCGGGTGGTCGTTGCGCCGCGAACAGTGCGCTCACCGCTACGTCCTCGTGCAGCGTTTCGTCGGGAAAGACAAGCGTGTAGCCGGTGCCATCGCCAGCGGGCGGCTGTGCCTGCATGACGGACTCGTCAAGAAAGTCGTAGTAGAGCACACACTCATCTGGGACGACGGGCGCGAGGGCTGTGGGCAAACCATCGGGAAGTGCGTATCGCGTGCGCAACTCCATGACCGCATTGTCGAGTTCCAGCGCGGGCTGGGAGCACTGCGCTTCGGCCCCGGTGGACAGGGTGAGTTCCACGCCGCGCAGCGCCGCGTCCGGCCCGTGCAAGCTGCCGACGGAGTCGCGGGTAACGTAGCGTGCATTATCCGTAAAAGCGTCGCTGCAGTGTGTCAGTTCCATTTCCCACTCGCGCCACCAGCCTTCGTCGGGGTGCTGGGGAAGTTCTGCGAACGAAGGAAACAAGAATGGCAGCCACGCGCATTGAAAATCGTAGTGCTTCATGCGTGCGAGCTGACGCTCAAGATCGACCCGGCGACCCCTTGGCGCACGCCCGTCCTGCTCGCGGCGACCTTCTACAACGAGCTGATCCCGGGGAATCGTTGTGACAGACGGGTGGTTGCCATGCAACAGTGCCGGCGCCTGGTCGTGCTGCGTGTCCATCCAGAGTCGCGCCTTCTGCTCGTGAAGTGTCGCGAGCATATGCGCGTACTGGCGGCCGGAACGCGTCAGCCCCGAATCATCCATAATCCGCAGCCCGCGAAGACGTTCAAGCACGGGTTCGAGTTGCGCGCGACCGAGAGACGTGATGGCCGACAGATCAGCAGAATTCGTGTCGCTTCGGCTCTGGCAAAGGATAACGAAATGCGAAATTTGCCCGAGTTGTGCGAGCAGTTTGTGCCGGATCTTTAGCTCGTAGCACTGCAATGGGAGCCAGACGCCGAACTGTATGTTGGATGAAGCACTGCCATGCTTCGACCCTGTAGAGTCTTCTGCGGTCATGTTGAGGCGGCGTCGACATTCTGCTGACTGCGGAGCAGCACTGCCGTCGTCCCGGCGAGCGCGCGACCCGATGTGCGTCCAGTCGGCCGTGTGCGAAGTTTCCTGTTATGGGTTGCGGCGAGTCGGCGCCGGGAAGGCGAGCCGGTCGCCTGCCATGACCGCAATCCGTTCTTCAACGAGGACAGCGGCAACATACGACGCGAGCTGGCGGCCGGGCCGGTTCTCGATCAACCATGCGCCGATCGAACCGGCCGGCGGATTGTCGCGGGACGCACCGACGGCGACAGGTCCCGCCTGAGCACGGAAATGCCCGATCAGCCGTTCAAGCAGTTCGGAAGCGACGAACTCGTGCGTTCCATCGGCTCCTATCCAGAAGTGAAAGCCCACCGCCAGCGAGCCTTCATACTGGAAGGGAGCGCGGTTACCCAACGTATGAATGGTAAGCGGCATATTCTTGATCTGTCTTGGGCCCGGATTCAATTGCGGTTGAAACGCTTCCTGCATGCAAGCGGATTATCGGCATTATTCAGCGGATCTTAAATTCGACAAACGCTGCCGTGCACGGCGTTCATTCAGCAGACGGGGCGACACCGGGCGTGACAGCCCGCCCGGCTAACCTTGGCATTACGACGCGGCGTCGGGAAATCATGTAGCCCCTTCGCCTTTCGACGATCCGTCAACGCCGTCAGCGCCGCCCTCGCCGTCAGCGCGGCGTGGGCCAAGCGAAATGCGCCAGCGCCCGACTGAAGCCGCTGCGTCTTCCTCGCTCAGGTTCTGCTCGAGGCAGGATAAAAGGTCCTCCTGTCGCGGCTGCGCAAACACGAGGCGGTACAGCGCGAGGCTGCGTTTGAGCTGCCGGTAGCGGGACTCGTCCCGGCTGAGCGGTAGCATCATCACCGTTCGCTCGATATATGCGCCGTCATCGTCTTCGTAGATCCAATAGGGAATCAGATCGTTAGTGCCGGGCGCGCGTTCCTGGACGGCGAGATCGAACAGGGTATTCCAGAGATCGCCGCGTGTGTGCCGCAATGCTGCCGGTCCATGCCTGCGAGCGACGTTCTTGCGCACCGCATAGCCCTTGTAGCGATGCACACGCCCTTCACGCTGCTCCATATCAACGGGATTGGAGGGCAGGTTCCAGTGCACAACGGAATGACACCAGTTGTGGAAATCGAGCCCTTCCTGACCGACAGACGTCGACGCCAGCACGAACGGCCAGAACGGCGAATTGAACGCTGCCTGCACGACCTTCCTGCGCGCAAGCGCCCCGTCTTCCCCCTGCTGGTTACCGAAGCGCAATGCAAAGTGGGTGCGGATTCGCGTTTCAAATGGCTTGATGCCCAGCAGGTCGTTTTTGAACTCCACTTCATCAGGCTGCAACGGTGCGCTGCGCAGGGACATGGCTTCATACATGGCTTCGGCGAGCATCTCACATCCGGCCTCCGCAGTGCGATCAGCGAGCCCGCTCGACTCGAAGAGTATGTGCGCGTATTCGTCAAGTAGTGCCTGCAGATTGCCGTCGGCGGCATATTGCAACACGCTCTGCCAGTACGAATCCTCGTCCTCGACAGTCTTGAGCATGGCGACCGCGCGCGACGAGTTGAACTGGCTGCGCAGACCTTCCGCGATGCGCGCCGCCGCGTCCAGCATGTCCTCAGGCGCCATGTCGTGCGGCCATACGCGCAGCAGGGTCCGAAGTGCGCAGGTAGCCGGTGCGCAGAGCGCGACGCTTGCAAGAACAGTCACAAGATCATCGGGCACGCGACCCATGTCTTCGGATTTGCCGTCCCATGCGTCGAGCCACAGTCTGACGTGCGCATCGAACGCACTTTCAGTATCGAACTCTTCATTGCCACGCACCCTGCGCGCCTCAGCCCAGCGAAGCGCGCACCATTCGCGTGCCGCTGGATGAAGGCCTGCCTCAAGGCGGGCGAGCACGAGCCAGTACCAGCGCCTGTCGAACGGACCTTCCTTGACGCTCCGATCGATGAGCGGCTCGATCGCAGGTTCGATGATGGCCATTGCCCGCTCGCGTAGCTCCGCATAAGCTGGCATTACGCCCACGCCCACGCCCACGGCGGCGCGCAGCGCAAGGGGATCGACCATTTGCGCCAATGCTTGCGAAGGAAATGCGAGAAGGAGCGCGGACATGCCGGACGGTCCACTCCCGCGTCTGATCGGGAAGCGCAACTGCTGCGCAAAACGATCGGGCATGTTTGCGTATGTCACGGTGCGCTTCGAATTCCGGGTCAGCCGTCGCTCGGCTTCGTAGGACAGCAGCGCGGCGAGCGCGTCGGGCACGACGTTCCAGGCTGAGAACACGAGTTGTTTGCTGACGGGACCGACATCGGCGTACTCGCCTCCCGCCTGCCAGTAGTTCAGCGACGGCGGCATCCAGAGCAACTTCCAGAGGCCGTCCGCATCGATGCGCCCGATCAGTGCGCGAAGCCGCGCATTGCCGGGATCGATCTCACGGTAGTTGTCGAGATCATTCTGACTCAGAAGTGCCAGTCTACGCTGCGCAAACGCTGCATGAATGGGAGAAGACGTGCGTGCAACCTGCTCACACACCGTCTCCTTGAGCTTGTAGCCATCCATGAAATTGAGCAGATACGGGCTTGATTTCCAGTACTCGATCGTCTCCGGCTCCTTGATGGCCTGCGCAATCGACTCCAGCGAGCGGAAATCAGCCAGATCGCGCGGACGCAGAAACGGTACAAGCAGGCTTTCGCGGACCATGGAGTCCGCGCGCCGTGTGGCCTCGACGCGCTCCGTCCGGCACATGACATGCCGCAGCGTGCGCTCGATCCGCTCCTTGACTGGTTCAAGCGCCGCGAAATCCCCGATTCCCCGAGCGCCAAGCAGGCCCGTGCGCATGGCGCTGATGTCGGCTTTCAGCGCGTCGACTTTCGCCTGCTCGCCCGGATAGAGAAATTTCAGCGTGTGCAGGAAGTCGTCGTAATGATCTTCGCTCTCCTCGTTGCGGGCGTACATCTTGTACGGCGTCGCGGATAACAGCAGCACGCGGGTGCGCGCTTCGTAGTTGAACAACTGATGCGCGAGTTCAGCGGCGGGATTCTCGGTCTCCGCGGGATCGTCGAACAGATCATTGAAGCGCTGGAATTCATCGAGAACCACCAGCGCTGGCTTGAGCGCGACGAGACACGTCCGCGCGAGCAGCGTGCGAAGCTCGCCAGTGAGCGCCGCCCGGCGCTCCCTGTCCTCATCGCTCACGGTCCTGCGTCCATCATGATGGATATCTGCAATGTCGCGCAGTTCGCGGAAAAGTGCCCGATCGGTCCTGATCGCTTGCCGATAGGCCTTCGCGATGCCCCGGTCATACTCGAGTGACTCTCTTGCCTCGACTTCCCAATCGTCGCCAGCCGTCGCTTTCAGCGCGCGGAGCAGGCCACGCTCCGACACATCGGGCAGGTCCCGCAGCATCTGATAGATCAGATGGCGCTCCTCCTTGCGCCCGGTGCGACGCCCTGCTCCGTTGTTCGACGGCAGCGCTGTGCCAGGCGTGAAGCCGATTACATTCACCGCATTCTGCTCAAGATCCCGGGTGTAAAGAGGGAGCAGCGTCAGCCGGTTGGCCTTCGACATCGCTGACTGGCCCGGCAACAGCAGGCGTCTGATGTTCTGCGTCGCGATTTCGGCGTTCGAGCAGACGTAGACAATGTCGATGCGCTCATCCGTCCGAGCGTAGCGATCGATGATCTTCGCGAGCACACCTTTCGCAATCATCGTCTTGCCCAGGCCCACCTCGTCCGCGACGAGAAAGCGCGTGGCTGGCTTAGCGTCGTCGAACATGCGCCTGAACACGTATTCGACGGTGTCCCGCTGGAAGTCTTTGAGTCCTCTCAGGACCATGCTGGCAGCAACGTTGCGCGTCATCATGCTTCCCCTTCTGCGAGCGCTGATTCGAAGACCGACCACAGTTCCATCAAGTCAGCCGTGAGGATGGGCTCGCTCCCGCACTCATTGGAGTCGGGACGTCGCAGGCGCTCCACGAGATCGCGGATCTGCACGAGGCGTTCGGGATCACGCGCATAGGCACGGGCAAGCATCTCGAAGAGCGGCACATCGTTGAATTGGGGCCGCCGTTCATCGCCAGGCGACAGACCGTCGCCCTGCCCGTTGCCATCATCACCCTCCCAGTCGCCGAGCAGCAGCATCAGATAACGGACCAGTCCGTCACGATTGCGGATCGCTGCGCGAAGGATTTCCAGATCCCGCTCCTCCGGTCCACCGAAGAGCGGCAGCTTCAGGGCCAAACTCAACGCGGCCTCGCCCCGCGTGAGCGAGAACCCCGTGAAGGACGTGATGTGCTGGGGGGCGAATGCGCCAAGCGAAACACCTTGTTGCGGTGGATCTTGGGTGACATTCACCGGTCCCGGACGAACCGGGACGGCGAGCGCTTCGTCTGATGACACGAGCCAGGCGCGCGCCGCCGCGCCGTTCCAGTTAACGCCGTCGATGCCGCGAAGGACAACACGCCAGCCGTGTTCCGCTTCTTCGCAATACAGGGCCAGCGGCGCACGAGCGAGCTCGTCGCGCAGATGCTCCAGCGCGCGTTCGTCCTTCCCAGCGTGATCATCAACAGGCACGGAGCGGACATAGGGCTCCAGCAACGGTCCAATCCCGCCCCCCCCGATCCAGTCGGACGGTCCACCGACCCTGCTTGTGCGGCCGATCAGTTCGACCACAAATTCGACGTTGCGGCCGGCCGCGAGCGCGGCGCCCGTCGCGTTGGCCGATCCAACAAACAGATGTGTGTCCCACGCCCGCCTGCCGACATAGACCTTTGCATGCAAGCCACGTTGACGGTGGACGGCATCGTCCTCCGTGTCACCGCTTGTCGCGTGGTCGCTCAACACGCGCACGTCCGAAAAACACCCGTGCGAAGCGCACCGGTCGAGCTCCTCAGCACGTGAAACCAGAAAGAGCGACTCTCTGGCGCGCGAGGAGAGCGCGTCCAGCGCGTCCGACGAGACAAATGGCGAGATTACGCCGAGCTGGTCCCACAGCAAGCCGCTCGCGGGCTCCGGGAACCATTGCGTCGCCTTTGCGCCGATGCCGAGCGGATGAAAGCGCACTTCACTGAACCTGCCAGGCGCGGTCCATTGGGTATGCCGGGCATCGACGGCGAGCCGGTCGATCTGTTCGCGCCGTGCGACGCTCATCGTTTCTTTGCCCGTGCGGCTCAGCCATTCGATGAAAGCCGCGAGCGGCCGGCTGGTGCCGACGGGCTTTTTGCCCCGTTCGCCCTCCAGCCACAGCGAGAGATCCCAGGAACGGTCGTCGGTGATATTCCGGGTGAGGACGAGCAGGCGCAGGAGCGTCGCTGCTTTCCCGTCCGGCTCGTCCGGCGCAAAGCGCAGCAGCCACACCTTCGGGTGGAAGACGCCTTCATGCGGTGCCTGTGTTTCATGGACCATGTCCTCGAGCAGTCCCAGCAGCGCATTCGATTTGCGCGGAACCTGCAGACGTCCGCGCTGGCACACGACTGTCAACCGGTCGCCCATGCGTCTGAGCGCATCCAGTACCGGCAACGGATCATGCCGGTCAGGCGACGTACCCTCGGCATCGCGGCGCGCGAGATGTAGCGGTAAGGTTAGCAACGTGATCAGGTCGAGCGAATAGGTCGTCGCGACGCCGCATTCATAGCGATAGCGATCCGGCGGCGTAAGCGCATCGGTGAGCAGGCTGCGTTGTTCTGGATTGATCATGCGGCCCTCCAGCCGGCGTGCCATTCGCGAAGGAAATCACGCGCCACAGGCCATCGATAGCTGAGCGGTACGAGCCCAGCCTTGCCGCTCCATTGAGCGCGCGCGGCCATGTTCCCGAAGCGCGAGCGATTGCCCCCGGTCTTGATGCTTGACTCTCGGGTCCGGATGAGCTGGCGGCAATCGGTCGATTCGGCCACCCCCTTGTGTTCGCGCAGGGCGAGGTCGAGCCAGTTGCGCACGAAATCCTGCGTGGGTCTAGTGATAGTGTGACCCTTGCCTACCACGCGAGCCCAGAATGAATTGAGATCCCAGCCGGCGCAAAGGGGCAACTCCTCCTCGGCCCATGCCGCCAGCTCCGGCGCACGTTCATCAATGATGTTCTCGCGCCGCGGCGCGAGCCTGGCAAGCTCCAGGTTGTAGAGAAGCGCCGCGCCGCGGATGAGAACGCTCAGGCGATGGGCATCGTCGATCAGCGACCGGATCGTCCGGGGAAACTGCTCCCTGTCTGGATGCATCCAGATCTGCTCTGCGTCCGATACTGCCGCGCCTTTGGCGAGCTCATGTGCAAGCCGGGTGAGGAGCGAATCCCCATGCTTCAGCGTCCAGCGGTCGAGCAGGAATGCAGCTTCGTCGCGCGTGAGCTGCAGGCTCGCCGTGACTGGAAAGGATTCAGGGCGCAATGCGACGAGCTTTTCGTCCCATGGACGGCCGGTCTGATCTCCGTCGTAGCTTTCGTCGTCGTCGCGCCTGCGCAGAGTGCGACGTTGCGCGTATCGGCGGTCTGCAAGACCGTAGTACTGCTGCAGCGAAACACGCGAGCGCCGCATCCCCCAGCTCCCCAATGCCGCCCAGTAGACGGAACTCGGAAGGCGTTTGAGGTCTCCGCGCGCTTCCCGCCCGATAATACCGGGCTCGTTCGGAGGCGCATGAGCAATCAGCTGCTCGAGCAGCCGGAGCTCCGACGCGCGAGCGGCACCGGGAAACGCTGATGATGATGTGTTGCGCGACTCGAGCTGATCGAGTAGCCACGGCACGAAGAATACGTAGCGCAGACGCGTCTGGATTGTGGACGTGCCGGGAAACAGCTGATCCGCAATGGAATCGCGAATGCCGCCAATGCCCAGTTCGTCCCGCGCATCGGGTTCGTTGAAGAGCGACAGTATCTGCAGACTACGCTGCGCCGCGGATGCGTCGTGATCAAGCCATGAAAGTTGGGATGCCATGGATCGTTGTCGTTGTATTTCTTGCTGTCGAAAAGCGCGGGGACTTAAATTTCATACTTCGGGTGGGAAGAGCCGCGGAATCCTGCGCCGCAACTTTGTGCTGAGTTGACCTCCCAGAACCCTAGACTGGTGGATTAAGCTTTCTGCGGATCTCGGCGAGGATCGCTCCGGACATGCACTCCATTTAGATCCAATCATCCGTCGCGACGAACTGGGCAGGTTTCCTTCGAAATTCACATGTATGCCCCCGTGAATCGCACATTCACAATGGTGCTCTTAACGATTGAAGCCGTCACATGTCCGATCCATATTGGGGGTGCAGCCAAACCTTGGCGTGGTTGCCATGCCGCGAGCGTGGTTGTGTATCTGATCGCGCAACGTCGCCTCGACAGAATAGAGAAAAACCACAGGCCCTTCGAGCCTGTCCGCATTTTTGTGGGCGAGGCGGTTAAAGGAATCGTTAGCCGCGCGC